>JANNCH010000533.1:0-1502 GCA_031386315.1 Pseudobdellovibrionaceae bacterium | reverse complement strand
TCCCGTCGGTTAGTCGTCGCACTTTGAACACCTTGGCAAATGAACCCTTGCCCATTTCCTTCACTGTCTCAAAGTGAAGCCTAAACTTTGTAAGAATACAGTAACCCTTGAGCTCTTCAAACCACAAATCCAGGACATCTTTATTCGTGGTAAACAATTGCTCGTAGGTGCGTTTTTTAACGAATTTGAGGCCAAAACAGACCTTACCGTCAATTATGTTATTCTAGGTTGTTTTTATAAAAGCGCTCTTTATGTTTTGAAACAAATTGATGTATTTTATAAACTATAAAACTTAGAATAAGAACTACGAATAGTTGTCCGAATGCTGATGTAAGCGCGTTTATAATCATACATTCATTCCTGAGTAAGGATCAAAATCATCCTCAAATTTATTCGTCCAATGCTCCGGCGCACAATATCCTGGCGAATAAACTATTTCTATTTTAATGCGATCTGGATCTTCAAAAAATACAGCATAGTAATCTGATTCGCCAGTTGGTTTTTTTTCATAAAGACAGTCGATACCTTCAGCCTTTAATACAGTTTCATAAATTTGATCAACTGTTTCTTTAGACTGAGCATAAAAAGCCAAATGATTCATGCCGATTCGTTTTCGATGGTAGCCGTGTTGAAGATAGTTTTCTTCAGTTGGACAAAAAACAATTTTCATAGATCCATCAGAATACGTTGTATGGCTTTTTTGACAAACTAATCGCTTCCAACCAAGAGGTATAAGAATACTGTCATAGAAACGTATACTTTTGGCATAATCAGAAACATATATTTCAACATGAGACAAATAAGTACTGCGATAGGGTTTAGCTTCTGAGTTCATTATTTTTCCACTCATCTTTTAAAATGCAATAGTTACTTAGGTCAATATACTGACCTTTTACAAACATTAGCTTTTTCTGTATGCCTTCGTGCCTCATTCCTAATTTCTCCATCACTCGGCTGCTAGCTGTATTTTCAGGCCTACATCTAGAGGTAATTCTATGAATTTCAAAATTATTAACGGCATAATCAATCAGACCGCGACACGCCTCAACAACAATACCCTGCCCCCAATATTTGGGTGATAGCGCATAGGCAATTTCAATCGACTTATGTTTTTCGGAATTCCAAAACCAACCAACTGTGCCAATTAATATTTCAGGGTTTGATTTTAATGTAATTGCTAACGGTTCGCAAAGTCCACGCTGATAATTGTTTTTTGCATACTCAACAAGTTTTATTGAATCATCTAACGTTTTGTGGGGCTCCCATGTCGTGTGAACTGCCACAGCAGGATCACTGCAATATGCAAAAATAGACTTAGCATCAGATTCATTTATTTTTCTTAAAACAAGTCGTTCAGTTTCTACTTTTTCAGGAGCATAGTTTATTTTAGACTTTTCAATTAACCCCGGGTTTCAGGAAAGATGTCGCATGAGTTGAAAATATGACTGGGCGCGAGATTTGAGATAGAAATGAGTCAGCGTCAGAGTTTTACAAGAGAGTTC
>JANNCH010000478.1:0-6735 GCA_031386315.1 Pseudobdellovibrionaceae bacterium | reverse complement strand
GAGGCATTTCCCGCGGCCACTACCAAAAGACAACCTTTATGTTCCATTTTTTTTAGAAGTTCAGCATAGGATTTTTCAGCCGAGATGATATCGTTCTCGTCGACAAAATTGCCCCAACTCATGTTGATAACTTCATGCCCTTCGTTACAAGCTTTCTCGACTGCATTGACTAAATATTTGCCCGCTGTTCCGCCGGTTGCATCAGCCATGACCACTCGGTACGAGGTCACACTTAAATTCGGAGCCAATCCCAACGGTGATTTTGCGCCTACCAAACCAGAAACCGCTGTGCCATGGCCGACTTCATCGCGTTTTACGTCACCTAATTCTTCATCGGCCTTTCGCATGCTAGGATTTGGACTGATCATCGCATCTTTGTTGCCAGTGATATCAAATCCTGTATCAACTATTGCCACGCGCGCGACATTCGGTAATTTTAAATTTTGCAAGTAACGCATCATCAAATCACCGCTGACCCGCTGCTGTGCCCATTCGGCCGTACGACCATCGGGACAAGGTTCGCTGTAAAAACAGGCATTGGCCGTTGTATCACCAAACGCTGCCGGTGCGCGCAGTTCCTCTGATTGCTTATTTTCACTTGTAGCGTCAGTCACTGTTGACGTCGTACAAGCTGTTACAAGTATTGATACCAAAGTCGCCGAAAATTTGAATGCCATGCTTTTTGTCACATATCCCTCGCTACAAAATTCCAGCTATTTTATCGGTTTTTCAGAGGGCAAACTAAATCTGACATAGGTCGACCTAGACGAATAGCTAAAGATGCTCTATGTTACTGAAATCTGTCGGGGAGTTTCAATGTCTTCAGAAAAAGTTATCATCGGTGCAGATTATGAACATTACAAAGGCAAACGTTACCGCTTACATGGTCTTGCCATTCATAGCGAGACCTTAGAAGAGATGGTCTATTATGAGTGCCTCTATGAAAATCCAGCAGGTCAAATGTGGGTTCGACCCATCTCGCTGTTCGCTGGACAACTTGAAGTGAACGGAAAAAACGTAGAACGCTTTCGCAAAGTTTAATTTTTGATAATTTTCATTTTTTTAACTAATGTGCTTTTTCAACAAAAAGAAAATGATCGCGATCTTGGTATTTTTGCATGAAAAAATAGCGCTGATCTTTTTCTTTCATTTTTCGCTCGACCGCATTTACGGCCACCGCTTTGATGCAGGTGAAATCTAAATATTTCATATGCTCACAATTATCTGGAACCATCGGACTTCTTTCGAAATCCACCCAAGTGATTGTAATATACTCAGCACTGAGAGGCGCGATGTTCTGTTGAATCCAAACATTCGGAGCTAACTCATGGGCTTTGTCTTCAGGTAAAATAATCCAACAAGGCTGCGGACAATCTCTCACCGTTTCAGTGCTAACGACTTCAGGATTTGAAATTACCGTGACAGTCATTTTAGATTCGTCTTCGTAGCGATCTTTAACACCTTCGAAGGCTTTTTGCTCTTCGGCAGATTTCATTGAAATGCCCCAGAGCACATAATGGCTTTTTTGTAAATCTGGAAAGAGTCTTACAAAGATGCCTTTGGCAATATTGTGAGAATCTGCACTGATCACAGAAGGCTTAATATAAGGAGCTGGATGCAAACTCACACCCGAACGAACGATAAAAAAAATGCAGATCGATATAACGACACAACAAAATACTAAGATACTGCCGATGATTTTCATGTCCCCATACTACACGCAAACGGGCCTGCCTCAAGTTGGAAGTCTTTTAACATTTCTGCTTTGCGGCCTGCAGCAGTCTTTCGATCTCGACAAGCTCTAGCACATGCACCCCCAACTCATGGGCTAATCGAGAATAGGACTCACCATGAATAGAGCGGCCGTTTTCCCATTCGCGCAATGTGCTGACTGAAACCTCCACGCGACGGGCCAATTCGGATACCAAAAGGGATTTGCGAACTCTAAACTCTCTGATCCGTTCACCTACTGCTGACTTGGTGGACTCATCTGCCTGGGGATTGTATACAACGAAGCCTTTCCTTAAATTTCGCAAGCATGTTTGCCCTGTTTAAATCGAGCAGGTTCACTAGCATTATTCTGCAACTATCTCTTTACTCTTTTAGGCATGACTTCTAAAATCATAACATGCCTAAAAAAACCCTCTTAATCCCCTTTATAATCGCACTTAATATCTTGGTCTTCCTGATGTGGAATACTAACTTTGGAAGTGAAACCTTCATGCAAGAGAATTTTTTAGTGAGCTGGCAAGCTCTGCAAGAAGGTCGCTTTTGGACGCTCCTAGGATCAGCATTTTCGCACAATAGCTTCATGCACATACTAGTAAATATGTTTGTATTGAATAGTTTTGGTCCCCTATTGATTCAAGTGCTTGGTAAAAAATTATTCATTAGCTTCTATTTGGTGGCTGCGATATTAAGTTCACTTTGCCACGCCGTTGTTTCTAATTTGCTTTTGCATTCACCTGATTTACCAGCATTGGGTGCCTCGGGCGCCATCGCAGGTTTAGTGTTATTATTTGCGCTGATTTTTCCGAAAGAGCGTTTGCTATTTTTTGGACTCATCCCCGTCCCTGCCTTGGTCGGAGCCCTTGGGTTTATTGCCCTCGATTTATGGGGACTTTTTGCTCAGGCTGGTGGAGGTGGTTTGCCCATTGGGCACGGCGCCCATTTAGGTGGATCATTCACGGGCGTATTGTTTTATTTCTTCTTCGTACGTAAAAAAGTACGTCGTCACTTAGATGTGAGTATTTAAAGTTACAAATCAAAACTGAAGAATTCGCTGGGCCCTAAGCCATCTGGATCAGTCGACACCAACCACTGATTTTGATAGCGACAAAGTCCTTCCAATTTCACGGCAAGTTCAAACTGCCAGGCATTCTGTATAGAAAAATCACTCAACAAAATTTCGAACAAAGCACTGCCAACCACTTTGCCATCGTCATAGCTATTCGAAGTATCTTCAGCCACAGCCAATGCATAAATTTTATTTTCAAACAAACACAACTCGCTACCATGCAGCGGAATATCTTTTAAAAAACCAAAATCCAATTTACAAATCGATTTGATCAGTAAAGTACTGACTTCGACCCGAACCAAAGAGCTTTGCTCTGCCAAAGCTCCACGATTCATAAAAATATAATCATCACCATCAATAGCGGTGCCTTCCACATTCAAAGAACCCAATTTGTGGTTGAGCAACTGAAAAAATGGCAACATATCAAAAGCCGTAAATTCATGGCTTTGCAAATCAAACTTCAAAACTTGGGTGCGATTACTTTTAGAACCTGACGGGATCAACAACATCGCTGCCCCATCACGAATGGGCCCCAGCAAAGCTTCAAAATCAGGTTTCACTTTTTTAAGTTCCTTCAAATTCTTCGGAAGAACCGGCGCCTCAGACCACTTATGCTGAAACCAACTCTGCCCTCGCAACTCATACAAACTATGCTGATCATCACAACAAACAAATATACGCCCATCCACATTCAACAAAGAACTAGCCGAAGTAATTTCAGAGGGAGCAAAATTTAAAGATTTCAATTTCAAAGTATTCATAAAATAAACTCGATAATACACTGTAGAGCGCGTTTCAAAACTGTCCAAATGCAAGGCGGAGGTTTTCAAAGTTCCCGGAGGCGTACGTTTTACCGAAGGTAAACCAAAGGTTTAAAGTACGTCGCAGGGAAATTTGGAAGCCTCCAACGCAGTCAGTTGGGCAGTTTTCAAACGCGCGTTTCTATTTAAATAATTGTCTTAGTTTTCTGATATCCATCACCAAAGCTTCGATTCCATCGTGGGTGTTTTCTAAGCGATGGGTGACTTGATTGATGTCTTTTTCTTTTCTAACATGGGCTTTGAGTTCTTTCATCGCATTGCGAGCGCCTTCGATTGAGAAGCGATCACGATGCAAAAGCTTACGAATCAACAACGCATTTTCTACATCTTTGTGAGTGTACATACGTTGGTTGTTAGAGGCTTTTTTAGGACGTAGAACATCAAATTCAGTTTCCCAGTAACGAAGAACGTATTGCTTGATTCCAAGGATTTCAGCAACATCACCAATTTTAAAACCCATACGATCTGGGATCGAATTAATTTCTTCTAAAAGTCTTTCGTCACAAAGGGCTGCAGGCAAAGAGATAGGTTCTGATTTTGTCAGGGGGATCGAGGGATTATCCACGTTCTCGGCGAATTCCAGCTGGATTTCGTTCATTGGAAGTTCCAAACTTTCAGTCCCAGAGGCTGTCGAAGCTTGAAACTCAGGACTTTGCGAACCCGTCTGCGAACTAGTCGTTGTCGTCGTCATCATCGTCGTCATCCTTCAAGTGAGCGTATTCTTCGCCATTAAGCATGGCTTTTAGAACTTGCGAAGGACGGAACGTCAAAACACGTCGTGCAGAAATTTTGATCTGCTCGCCAGTTTGTGGGTTACGTCCGATGCGTTCATTTTTACCACGCACCACAAAGTTACCAAAGCCCGAGATTTTAACTTTTTCACCGTTCTGAAGAACGTCTTTTAACGAACCGAAAACAAGTTCAACCAATTCAGAGGCTTCTTTTTTTGAAAAGCCAATTTTCTGATAGACCTTCTCGACGATATCGGCCTTAGTCACAGTTGATTTGCCCAAGTTTTGGCCTGCCATATTTGCTCACTCCGTTTATTCAAGTACCCGGAGCTTTTCTCGGGTACTTTAAAAGACTAACAACTTATTGATTACTTTCAACAATTTATCTGATTGTAATCGCAAAATTCTTTTCAAGGCTCTCCAAAAGCTTCTTTTGGACCTCAGCGATTTGCACATCTTGCAGCGTGGCATTCTTGTCTTGTAGCCATAGACGAATCGCCACAGACTTTTTGCCCGCTTCGACCTTCTCGCCTTCGTAAATATCAAAGATCTCTACGTTCACAAGCATGGTCCCGACATTTTTACGAATGTCTTTAAGTACATCGCCTACTTTTTGAGCACGAGACATGCTCAGAGCCAGGTCTCGCTCAACAACTGGGAATTTGGAAATACTTTGAATGCGATAAGAGCGTGGCTGACCTTTATAAAGTTGATCTAAATCGAGCTCTGCCAAAGCCACAGGCACACGGATTTTATTTTCTTCTGTTAACGCTGGATGAAGGCTTCCAATGAATCCAACTTTTTTACCCTCAACAACCAAATGAGCACACTGCCCCGGATGTACAAAGGCTGGCACTTCATTCGCAGTGGGTGTTACCCATGTGTATGAACCAATATTGAATTGTTTCAGCAAAGCTTCAGTTGCGGCCTTTACTTCAAAAACCAGCGCATGCTTAGCCTCAGCACTCCATAGACCACCTGCTTGGCCCCAAGCAACCAAGCCCAAGCGCAGGTTTTCATGATAAGCACCGGCCTCTGTTTTTGAAAAGCATAGACCCGATTCAAACAATCGCCCTTGGTGATTTCCGTAGTGAAAATTACCATTGGCATTCTTGAATAGTCCATAGCTCAATGAGCTACGCATAGAATCCATCTCTTCATTCAGAGGATTTAATAATTTAATTTTTTCTTTTGTTGCAAGCAATCCGCATTTATTGAGCGTGTCCACATCTTGCAAAAAGTTGCTTTCATTCACATCACCGACAAAAGCATAATTGAATGCCTGCGAGAAACCCTGTCCACGCAAAACTTCAGAAACTTTTTGATTCAAGATAAACGTCGCATCGTTCAGCGTAGGTGTACTTGCCATGACAGGTAATTTATCCGGAATATGTTCGTAGCCATTCAAACGTGCGTACTCTTCAACCAAATCCATATCTTGCTCAAGATCAAAGCGAAAATTAGGAGGCAAAACCTCGTACTGACCATTTTGGCCAATGATTTCACAACCCAGACGCTTCATAAAATCAACGAACTTAGCTTCATCTGCCTCGTAACCCAAACGCTCAGTCACCGTTTGCACAGCCAATTTCACTGCCGATTTTTTTACAGGTACTGGATAAAAATCATGATTGTCACCATAGGCTTCGCCACCGGCAACTTCAAGTATCAAAGCAGTCGCACGGTTCAAACCACGCAAGGCTCCGTCGGGATCAACCCCACGTGCAAAGCGATATCCCGAATCAGTATTCGCATTGTGCAGACGCGAAGTCTTACGCACAGTCACGGGACTAAAATAGGCGCTCTCTAAAAACACATCTTGCGTTGCCTCACTGACGCCCGAATTTTTTCCGCCGATCACGCCTGCTAAGCAAAGTGCATGCTGTGAATCTCGAATCGTGAGTTCATCACCAGTCAAAGTTTTTTCAGATCCATCCAAGGTAATAAATTTTTCACCAGCAATAGCACGATCCACTGTTATCTTGTTGCCATTGATATGGGCCGCATCGAAGGCATGCAAAGGCTGTCCTAATTCCATCATGACAAAGTTCGTAATATCGACCACGTTATTAACGGAATTCATACCTACAGATTCAAGACGTTTTTTTAACCAATCGGGGCTCGCACCCACTTTGACACTTTTGATAAAGCGCCCTGTGTAGCGCGGGCAAAGATCTGCGGTTTTAACTTCTAAAGAAATTTTTGATTTTGTCGAAGACTCGCTGAATTTTGGTTCAGTCTTCGGGGCTTTCAATTCACGATTTAACAAACATGCCACTTCACGAGCCAATCCAAAATGACTTAAACAATCGGCACGATTGGCTGTGACTTTGAGTTCGAAAGTCACATCGTCATAATCACCGTATTCGGCGAAGGTTTGACCCAC
>JANNCH010000512.1:0-2759 GCA_031386315.1 Pseudobdellovibrionaceae bacterium | reverse complement strand
CCAGCTCCAGAAGCAACTCCGGCAGCTCCTGCTACTGAAACTCACTAGTCTGTTGTTGGGGGAAGCCGCTTTAGCGGCATCCCTTTTGTTGGGAAGTCGTGCAAACGATTTTCCTCGACTGGCCTGACTTAACAGACCACTAGGTTATTCGCTCTAGAAATCTAGAGAACATTTAGACAAATCAGTAACAAGTTATAAAAAGCCCTCGCCTGAGGGCTTTTTCTTTTTTCACCTCTTGCTCGAACCTCCTTTAAATGGCCTAATTATATGTGTCATAAATAAAGGAGATGCATCGTGGATTACTTCGGATACTTTTTGGAATGTCCTTGGCTTTATGCCTTGGGTTCCATTGTTCTTTTACTCTTCATCGGGTTCTTCAATAGTCCGCTTATCGTTTGGGCGATTGTTTCAGAAGCAATCTTGTTCGGCTTCGGTGCACCCCTTTGGTTGCTTGCTGTTGCCGGTGCATTGTTTTTGTTATTCTTGATCCCACCGATCCGTGCGGCTTTGGTAAGTAACTTTGTTATGAAGCTCATGATCAAGTTAGAATTGATGCCGAAGATTTCTGAAACAGAGAGAGCCGCTTTGGATGCTGGTGTGAGCTGGATCGAAAGAGATCTTTTTTCTGGAAATCCTGATTTCAACTCAATGATGAAAGAATCCTATCCACAATTGACCGCGGACGAGCAAGCTTTCTTAAATGGTCCAACGAACGAACTTTGTAAGCTGATTGACCATTGGGAAATTCACAAAACTAGAAATATCCCTGACAGAGTTTGGGATTATATTAAAAAAGAAAAATTCCTTGGTATGATCATTCCGAAAGAGTACGGGGGCCTTGGATTCTCGGCGCTTTGTCACTCAGAAGTGATTATGAAAATTTCGACTCGTTCGATTGCCGCTTCGGTATCGGTGATGGTTCCAAATTCATTGGGACCTGCTGAGTTGTTGATTCACTACGGAACTGATGAGCAAAAGAAAACTTTGCTTCCACGTTTGGCGAGTGGTCAAGAAATCCCATGCTTTGGTTTGACTGAGCCGAATGCGGGTTCAGATGCTGGCTCGATCACATCGACTGGTATTTTATATAAAGGCCCGGACGGCAAACTCTATATCAAATTGAATTGGAACAAACGTTGGATCACTCTGGCGGCTATTTCGACTTTGATAGGTTTGGCTTTCCGTTTGCGCGATCCAGATAATCTTTTGGGCCGTGGCGAAGATTTAGGTATTACTTGTGCTTTGATCCCTTCTAAAACTCCGGGTGTTGAAATCGGCCGTCGTCATGATCCATTGACGACTCCGTTCTACAACTGTCCAACCCATGGTAAAGACGTTGTCGTTTCTATCGACGCCGTGGTTGGTGGTGCAGACGGTTGTGGTAAGGGTTGGGGCATGTTGATGGAATGTTTGGCAGCCGGCCGTGGTATCAGCTTGCCTGCGCAATCAACAGGAAGTTCTAAGTTAGCCGCGCGTGTTGTTTCTGCCCACGGTATTATCCGTCGTCAGTTCGGCGTGAGCGTTGGTAAATTTGAAGGTGTTGAAGAGCCCATGGCTCGCATCGGAGGATCGACTTATGCGCTTGAAGCCATGAGAAGATATTGCTTAGGTGCGATCGATAAAGGCATCAAGCCAGGTGTAATCACAGCGATTCAAAAGTATTACTCAACTGAGATCGGTCGTAAAAATATCAACGACGCCATGGATATCATGGGCGGCGCGGGTATTTCTTTGGGACCCCGTAATGTATTGGCTGAAACATATATTTCGACTCCGATCGGTATTACGGTTGAGGGTGCGAATATCATGACTCGTACTTTGATTATCTTTGGACAGGGTGCTTTGCGCTCGCATCCATTTGCATACGCAGAAGTGCGTGCCGTGGGCGCGAAAGATTCAAAAGCATTTGATAAAGCATTCTGGGGCCACATGGGTCACATCGTGAATAATCTTTGCCGTTCGATCTTATTATCTGTGAGTCGTGGTTACTTAGCTTCATCGGCAGATGTGCATCCACAAATGAAACGCTATGTGCGTCGTTTGAAATGGACATCGGCAAGTTTTGCAATCTTAGCAGACGTAGCAATGGGTGCTTTGGGTGGACAGCTTAAAATCAAAGAAAAAATCACCGGTCGTTTTGCAGATATCTTGGCTCATATGTATATCATTACTTCTATCATCCGTCGTTTCGAGGCTGATGGTCGTCAAGAAAGTGATCTACCATTTGCTCATTATTATTTGAAACATTCATTGGCAGAAATTCAAAAAGGCTTTGATGGTTTATTTGATAACTTGAAGGTGCCTGGGCTTCGTTGGTTCTTCAAAGGTTGGTTAGGTGCTTGGTCACGTATCAATTCAATGGGTTCGCAAGCTTCAGATGGCTGGTCAAGTTTGATTTCGACTGCGATGATGACGCCTGGAAAAATGCGTGATCGTTTAACAGACGGTATCTACCTTCCGACCGAGCGCACAGAAGCGATCGGTCGTTTGGAATACGCATTCAACTTAGTGTTGAAGGCCGAAGACGCCGAGAAGAAAATCAAAAAAGCAATTCGCGCCGGCGTTTTACCAAGAAAGAAAACTCATTTGTTGCTAGACGAAGCACGTTCTAAAAACGTGATCACCGCAGAAGAGTTAGGTTTGATTCAAGAAGCTGACAGTGTTCGTAACGACGCGATCCAAGTGGATGACTTCTCAGAAGAACAATACCACGCATCCAGCGTGATCTAATAAAAGGAACCTGCTACTTTTTGGTAGCA
>JANNCH010000439.1:0-2134 GCA_031386315.1 Pseudobdellovibrionaceae bacterium | reverse complement strand
GAGATCACCTGCAACGAGTGCAAATAGATAGCTTGGCTTTTTATGGGGATCGCTCCAGTAGGCTTTGTGTCTATCGTTTGGAAGATCTTCGACCTTGAGGCGATCTCCGTTTGAGAGCAAAATAGGATATTTCTTTTTATCGGCCTCAATCGTGACGCTATAAATTGTCATCACATCTGGACGATCCATAAAGTACATAATCTTGCGAAAGCTTTCGGCCTCACATTGAGTGCAGAAAATTCCATTGGACTTGTAGAGTCCATCTAAGGCGGTATTTAGTTGCGGCTGTACCTGAGTTTCAATTTCGAGAGTGAATTTTTTTGGAGGATTTTTTATTGTTAAAAATTCTGAATGAACTTCATATTCTGTGGTGGCAAGTGCACGCCCATCCATTTTTATTGACACAAGTTCGAGAGCTTCCCCATTAAGTATGAGTTCTTCAGCGCGAAGTTGAGTCATTTCTGATCTTGCAATAACTCGACAAAAGTCTTCGTTTAGAATGAAATCCAGGTGAATAGACTGAATCGAATAAGACGGCGATTGATAGTCCTTCAAATAAATTTTTTCTTGTTTCATATGCACCTCTGAGCGACCATAAGCCATGGCGTTAAAGTTAACTTCTATCACACTAAATACAGCCCATCTAGAGTCCATGTTGAAATTCTACCGAATATTAGGTATTGATTTCAATGAAGACAAAGTCGACAAGGGTAGTCAGGTTTGTCGTGCCGTGATAGAAGGATGTGAGTTCTCTCTTTATTCTGCAAAAAATTTAGAACGTAAAAATCTACCTGCTCTGCAAATTACTTTTGTTGTGGATCAACTCGAACAAAAGGTCCGTGAACTTATTGGTGTTTCTGGTGTGATCTGCATTATGGATCCAACAGCAATGCCTGACGGAAAAAAGGCCATCTTATTAGATCCCGATGGCCATTCCATAGAACTAAAAGAAATCTAATTTATTAGCTTCAATCTTAAAGCGTGATCGCTTTCTTAAGGCTGTGTAGGCCCTTCGAAACGGCAGCCAGTCTTGCAAGATCATGAATCTTATCAGCAGAAACATCATGCCCACGTGCTGTTTTTTCATGGCTTGCAACACATACTGGGCAGGCATTGATGATCGATACAGAAAGTGACATCATTTCAAAATCTTTTTTGCTATTCACAGGCTTGCCTAGTGAATTCATGCGCAGACCCGCACGGGCATAATCAGCCGCAGCGATTTCAGGTGATAAAAAAGTTTTAAATTTATAATAAACATTGTTCATGCCCATGATGCCGGCAATTTCAGCACATTCTTGAATGGCTTCTGGTGCCACATCTAATTCTTGAAGCTGCGATTTTGCCAATGCAACCATCGATTTATTTTCAAGCGCTATACCAATCGATAAAAGATTCGAAAATCTTTCACGTGGCTCAAGCGGACTATCTTCCAAAATCTTTTTAAAGTTCAACGAAAGATCACGATAAATACTGCTAGTCAGCCCAGGATATTCAGTCTCTAAAAACGCATCGACTTTATCAGAAATAGACATAAAAAATTCTCCTTATATATTTGAAGAGGGTGATTAATTTTATCACCAGTAGGAATTAAAAAAATTCCTACTGGCTGTAAAGTAAACCACTGAACAAAGATTGCTCAGGAGTGCCAGAGTCGAGGCGCGACCGAGGAAGGCGCGGAGGCGTACCTTGCGTACGCCGCACAAGCCGACCGACAGAGCAACGAAGGATCTGGTGCTTCTGGGCGATCCGAACTAGCCGAGAGTTTTCTGGCCTTTTTCCCAATTACATGGGCACAATTCGTCCGTCTGTAAAGCATCCAAAGTGCGGATCACTTCTTTTACATTGCGACCTACAGAAAGATCATTCACAGAAGCCCAACGGATAATGCCATCTGGATCAACGATGTATGTTGCGCGCAATGGCACTTGATCTTGTTTGTGCAAGATACCCAAAGAACCGCAAAGATCTTTTTTGTAATCAGCAAGCATTGGGAAGCCAAGATTTTTAAGGTCTTCGTGGTTGTTTCTCCAAGCTAAATGCACAAAGTGTGAATCTGCAGACAAACCGAATAATTTTGTCTCGCGCGCTTGGAAATTTTTAAGTTCTTTATTGAACTCAGCAATTTCAGTTG
>JANNCH010000426.1:0-2204 GCA_031386315.1 Pseudobdellovibrionaceae bacterium | reverse complement strand
TGGATGGCCATTGCCGATGAGCTTGAGGCTGCACAAGTGCCGCTGCCTATCGTCTTCGGCCACCCACCGCGGAATATCCACCACGCGGGGGTCCATAGGGAAAACTTCATTGGTACGGAAATCCCGCATCACATAGCTCAAACGCTCAAACGCCTCGGGAAGATATTTATTGCCTACACGATAGACACCAGAAAAACTCTCGCCTGTATGCGAATGCCGGAATGCGATATTCCATGTTGCATAATTATTCGAAGCGTCCGCCGTTCCAGCGGGGATTACAGGAACCATTAACGCGGCAACGCCAGCAAGTCCATATTTCAAGAAAGTTCGGCGCTGGATGTTGTGTTGTTCGCCGTTTGGATTGGAGACAAAAAACTGATCCACCATTAGACTCCTATAATAAATACTATATTTTTTTGATTACCTCAGTAACCCCCAAAGAAGATAAGATTTTTAAACCATTATCAATAATGAGTAAAGCACGAATGTCTAAAACACAAAAATTCGGGGAAAAACGCGAGTGAAAAAACGCTAAAGACGCAAAGGTCATTTTTTAAATTTCACTATGTTCTTAAATCACAAATCCGTCAAGCTTTTCAAGAAATTGCAGGAGTTTTTTATCTCTATTATAGATATCCATACCAAACACAACTCTGCCCTTTTCATCAACCCATGCGGTGTAATATAGCAAATAAACGGGCATGTTTTCATCCACATAAATATCCTTGGTTTTTCCGGATTTGATGAGGGATTGAATATTTTCCACCTTCCAAGCCTTTCGGAAAGAAAGAATAAAATCAGCAATTTTTTCTGGATATTTCATTCGGATACATCCCGAAGAAAGTGCGCGGTCATATTTATTGAACATCGAATGATGATTGGTATCGTGCAGATATATATTTTGTGAATTTGGCATTAACACGCGAATAGTGCCAAGTGGATTATTTGCACCTGCCATCTGGACCATATGCATTTTTTTCAAATCGGCATCGGTCGCAGCATTCCAATCGACTGTGGTCGGATCAATCGTAACAGCATCCGGCCCTTGGCCTTCGAATAATTCCATGCCTTTATCCAGAAGATATCCGGAATCCTCGCGCAACTTCGGCAGGATATCTTCTTGCTTTACCGTCGGCGGCACAGTCCATGTCGGATTAAAACGCACACCGTGTATATGCGTAACAAAAGAAGGAGTTTCACGTTCCGGACGACCGACAATCACAGGCATCTCTTGCTTAACACTCCCATCATCAATCGCCCACAGCATCGCCGAGGGAATATTGACAACAATAAACCGTTTCGGCTTTTCCTCAGGGATCCAGCGCAAACGCTCTAAATTAACAATTAATTGCCGGATTTTATCCTTGCGCGTGATATTCAGAGCGTGCAGCGTTCGCTCCCCGATGATCCCGTCTGCCTTAAGGCCACGTTCGGATTGAAACGCCATAACGGCTGCGGCAAGATTATCATCATATGTATATTGCTCGTTTTGCAAAACTTCCTCAAGGGAAAACCGCGCCCGTAACTTTGGTATGTCTCCGTAGCCTTTTCCGGGCATCACCAAGCCGTTGAATTTCAAAGGCGGCGGATCGTCCTCATCCTTGCTATCCTGTACCAACCTGACAAGTTCGGCCTTGAGGGTCTGATAGGTCTTGGCTTTTGGCTCCAAAGATTCCAGAAGATCTTTTATTTCTACGTTCTGGGATTTAAGTTGTGTTAACACCCATGGAACCGATGGCATTTTCCGCCAATCTTTGGGGTTCAAATCAAGATCGGATGCCTTAATCCGTATCCCGCTCATATCCCGAGCATAGCGAACATAACCATCGGTTAGCATGAGCTCGACCGCCATCACATCATCGTCCGAAAGGCTTGATCCGATTACGGATTCAATTTGTGACACATGATAAGTTTCAGGATTAAGCCCTTGCTTCCATGAATCCCGAAGCGTCGAGAGCAAAATCTCGGCTTGGTTGTTTAAACGGGCATCCGAAACCCATAAGGGCTCACCTTCCCTTTCGGCATAGAACCCCTCCACCGCCAGCGGATTAAGAAGGTTAACTTTTTCATAGGATTCCTGCGCGTACAGAATATGAGGATAGCAAAGCAGGATAAGCAGGATCTTCCAAAACAAAGACTGCTTATTTTTTAAAAAATACATTGTCATTCAGACCCTTAAGGATCAAGGAGAGGAGAAAACCGTA
>JANNCH010000422.1:0-6667 GCA_031386315.1 Pseudobdellovibrionaceae bacterium | reverse complement strand
TTAAAAAAAATGCATAAAAAAAGCGCCCTGCAGGACGCTTTTTTACCACAATATTCCAACTTTTACGGCAGATCCTAATGATCGAAAAACAATTGGTGATAAATCTGCCAGTGACATTAGTCAGTTTGGACAATCATTGATGGATGCCATGGGTAAGGTAAAACCAGAAAAAATTGGGACCAAGCAAGGCTCGGGTAACTCCGAAGGTCTTTAGATATCAATTTTATATATGAATATTAACGTACGGCGGGATTCCCTTTACTGGATAGAATAACGCCGGTTAACAAACAAGCAATGGCCACGCCAACGCCAACAAGATTTCGATTGGCAAGACTGAACGAACCCCACAAAATTAAAATCGCACACAAAATATAAATCCCTGGAATAATATAACTTGTCCAAGACTTTGCTTTGCTCACAGTTGCACTACGTGGATCTACTTTCACTGCAGATTCAACCGAAATTTCTGACAGTTTTTGCACACGTTTTAGCATGCGTTCGCACAAATCATCGCCACCCAAGGCCTGTTTCATATCATTGTATTTATTAAAAGCAAAATTCATGGCTTCTAGCTGGTGGCAGTTACGTACAAAATCTTCGTGTTTTGCTTCGTCTGTGAAATCTTCCATGAGCATCTTCCACTTACGCACTAAACTTGGTTGAGCACGCAATGAGGTGTCGGTTGGAAGGTCCACTAAACGCGAAAATATCACACAACAAGAATAGCACTCTTCAGCACCCACTGGACTTAAGGCTGCACATTTTGGACAGCTCTTTTGTTCTTCTTGAAAAGTCAGATGACCGAGCGCATCAACAATCGAGCAAACAATGTGATTTGGATTCATCGGAGGGTAGGCAAAAGTAAAACGGCAGTCGCATGACAAACATTGAAACTGCGGTGAAACAGTTTCGATATCAACGCTATCCACTTCATAAAGTTTTGCACAGGAAGGGCAACGCAATTTCAACTTCATGGGATCCATCGTTGAGTTCATTGAGAAACCCATAGTTGGATCTGCTAATAAACCTACAGAGGATTGCCGCTGCAACTGAGCCAGTGGCAAATCCGAATTCTCGTGCTGTAGGTCAGGTTGATTTTTCATAGCTGTCGCCTCTAAGTGATGTTATGAATAACCTATCATGATCAAAAAATTCTTTCAATGCCTCAATCAGAAAAGACTGCCACTTCTCGCTGGACTGCTCATTGGTACCACCTACATACCTTTTCCACCTTGGGCGCTGCTTTTTTGTCATGTTCCACTTTGGCTTTATTTATTGCAGGCAAAATCTTTGAAAGAGGCCTTCTGGGGCGGCTGGATCACACAGTTTATTTTATCATTGATCGGTTTTCACTGGATTGCCTACACTGCGAAAGAATATGGCTCGCTGCCATGGATTGTTTCGATCACAGCGCTTTTACTTTTTGCAAGTTTCATTCATCTCTACATTCCACTCGCAGTCCTTGCAGTCACTTGGCTTCGCAAGAAATTTTCATTGGGCGTACTTCCCACATTGCTGAGTTTTGCATTGATGCAATCTTTGGCCGAACGAATTTGGCCCAGCATCTTCCCATGGCATTTGGGTTACACACTTCTGTGGGCCAAACTTCCGATCTATCAGTTGGCAGATCTCGTAGGCTTCAGCGGTCTTTCGACTTGGATTTTACTTTTCAATGTCTGGATTGCATGGATTTGGCTGCAACATAAAGCCAAGTCGCCCGAAAAACCAAAGCAAACTCTGCGACATATAACTGCCTTGATCACAGTTTTGGTTTTGCTAAACCTTTGGGGATTTTTGCACAAAAAAAAATGGGACCATTTTGACAGTGAAATCAAAGCCTCGGTTATTCAGGCCAATATCGGTAATATGGAAAAAGTCTATGCCGAACAAGGGCGCGGCTATCAAGTCAGCATCATCGATAAGTTTTTACGCCTAAGCAACGAAGCTGCACAAAAACACCCTGACACTGAACTTTTGGTTTGGCCCGAAACGGCTGTCCCTGACTACCTAGATTCGCCTTTCTTAGCTCGCCCCAACCAGCAGCGACTGATCAGTGGGCTCAAGCTCATGAATAAGTCCTTACTGTCTGGTGCCTATTCGAAAGAAGAAACTCTGGACCTAAAGGTCGACAGGGCTACTTACAATGCTTTATTTTTAATCAGACCGGATGGAACATCCTATTCGCCACCGTACCGTAAAACTTACTTACTGGCATTTGGTGAATATTTACCGCTCAGTGAACGCTTTCCAATTTTATTGAAGTGGCTGCCTTTTGTTTCTAATTTTGGACGTGGCCATGGCCCTTCGATATTAACACTCTCAAGACCCGATCAAACCCAATTAAATATTGGAGGACAGGTTTGTTACGAAGGCCTCTACGAAGATTTTTCTCGGGGACTTTCAATCAAAGGCGCAGAAATTTTAGCCAATGTGACCAATGATTCTTGGTTCGGCTACCCCTTTGAACCCCGTCAACATTTGTATATGACCTTGGCGCGCGCGATTGAAACTCGACGTCCACTGTTGCGATCTACCAACACTGGCATTAGTACGGCCATTTTAGCCAATGGTGAAGTTTTACAACAATCACCGATCCATGAAGAATGGTTTGGACAATTCGTTATTCCATACAAAAAAAATCCGACTCAGACTTTCTTTGTGCTCTACGGGCACTTGGACTGGATACTCATTCTAGTTTTACTTATCGGAATATTAACTGCAGGTGCTTTACATGTCTCAACTCGCCGCCCTTGATTGGCAAGAAATTCTACAGCATATAAAATCGTTTGCGACCAGCGAAGTCGGACGCGAAAATATTTTAAGAACTTCCCCACTGAAATCGGCGCAAGACGCGCAGCAATCTTTCCAAGAAATCCAAGATGCGGCCGAAGTTTTAAATCACGGGCACCGTCCGTATATGGAAAGTTTAGATCTTTACTCGACTTGGATTGGTCGTTTAAAAAAACGTGCGGTTTTAAAAACCCTTGAAATGAAAGATGTGCGAAGTTTTTGCTTAGAAGCCTTCGCATTGCGCGAAGTCTTGCTACCTGTTGAAAATCCCTGGTCACTAAAAATCCAAGGTCGACTGATGGATGCGAGCGAGCCACTATCAGCTCTCGATCAAGTTCTCACACCCGGTGGCGAAATCCGTTCTGACGCCAGCGAAAATCTTTTTAGACTCTTTAAAGAAAAAGAACGTCTTGCCAGAGAAGTACAAACAACCATGGATCGTTTGGTTAAAGACTTTCAAATGGAAAACGTAGTTCAAGATAAATACGTCACAACCCGAGAGGGTCGCTGGGTTATCCCCGTGCGCAACGGAATGCAAAAGTTCTTACCTGGCATGGTCCATGGGACTTCGCAGACGAAACAAACTGTTTTTATCGAACCAGAAAAAGTGGTACCTACAAACAATCGTCTGCGCCAAATTGAAATTGAAATTGAAGACGAAATCGAAAAAATTCTTACTGAACTTTCAAACTACCTCAGTGGCCGCTCTGATGAAATTGAGATGAGTCGCATCACAATGGAAGACGCAGACCTGCGTTTTTCTCAGGCCCAATTCAATATGAAAATCGAAGGTCACGCCATTGATTTTTCAAATGACGGATTAGAGTTAATCGAGGTCCGCCATCCTCTGTTGAAAATTTCTGGCAAAGAAGTTGTGGCTAACAGCGTTTTACTGGCTCCTGAAAAAAGTATTTTGTTACTCAGCGGACCGAATGCCGGTGGTAAAACCGTGCTCTTAAAATCCATAGGTCTGGCCGCACAGATGGCCCGATGCGGACTTCCGATCTGCGCCAGTGAAACTTCTAAAATTCCATTCTTCAATAGCATTCATGTTGGCATTGGCGATGCTCAGAGTGTGGATGAAGAGCTCAGCACTTTTGCAGCCCATTTGAAAATTCTTTCTCAGGCCCTCGATCTAAAGGGACCGCAGAATTTAATTTTGATCGATGAAATTTGCGGATCCACCGATCCCGAAGAAGGCAGCGCTCTGGCCCGCAGCTTCATCGAAGGTTTTTCTAGAAATGATGTCTACTCAGTTGTGACTTCGCATTTGGGCCCATTAAAAATGGGCTGGACAGATGAAGATCATGTACTGAATGGCAGCATGGAATACGACACAAAGACTGGCCGACCCTCATATCAATTTTTGGCAGGTATCCCTGGGGATTCATTAGCCATTCAAACTGCCAAACGTGTTGGAGTGAATCCACAAATTGTGAATCGTGCGCTGGAAGTATTGACTCCGGCCACACGTGCCCGCTTAGAAGGCCTTGAACAGATCGAACAGCTCAAAAGCGATATCAGCACTTTGCAAGCCCATCTAAAGGGTGAAACACAAAAAGCCCAGGCGCTTAAAAAGAAATACGAATCCTTGATGGATCAATTCAACCGCGACAAAGAAGACTGGCTACAAAAAACAATTAAAAAAGCAGAGCGAAAAATCGAAGAGGCCATTTCTCAGGCAAAAGTTGAACAAACTTTCAAACGCCATGCGGCCTTGCAAGAAATCAAACATCAGTTGCCAGAAATCGTAAAAGCCAAACCCATTAATATGGGACAAACTGCCGAAACCGCAGAAGAGTTTGCAAAACGTTACCCGATCGGCAGCAAAGTATTCGTCCCTAGCCTACAACAAGATGCCCTTGTACAAAGTCTGCCAAGTTCGAAGGGCGATGTCATGATTATGTCTGGCTCGATTCGTTTACAGATGCACTGGCAAGATCTACGCCCCCCAGGCAAACCCCAAAACCCCACCGCCCAACTTGTTCGTCAGCATTCAAGCTTCACCATGGCTCTGCACGATGAAGAGCGTGTCATCGATGTGCGCGGTAAAACCGTTGAGGATGCCCTAGGTGATCTTGAAATTTCACTGGATAAGGCTGCAAGCCAAGGCGAAGATCGCATCAAGATCATCCATGGTCATGGCACCGAGGCCCTTAAAAAGGCTGTGCGTTCGTATCTGTCACGTTCCGTTTATGTTAAGAAGTGGAAAGCCGGTAGCAATGAAACCGGTGGCGACGGTATCACCTGGGTCGAACTCGGCGCCGATTAGGTGCCAGGAAAAGAACCTGGCATCTAATAAGTATATGTAAATACCTATGCAAAATATAAACACAATCATATTTTACTTATGAACAAGAATCGCCTATCTTCCTAATCCAGAAAAGGTGGTTTTATGAAAAATTTATTTGTTATTCTATTCGCAATTTTATCCCTGAACAGCATCGCCAACGCCGCGGACGTGATCATTTCAGAGCGTGATGTCGTGCTGAATGTTGATATCAAACCTGGCAATGTAAAATTGTCTCGTGCAGATTACTCTGAGCCTGTCGTCAAAGTTTTGGTTCCTGAACTTGCGGATGTGACTGTTTTAGATCATCGCAATAATGGCGAAGGCGCCCCATGCCTTGCGACCTATGAAACAAACATCCCAGATAACGTGATTCAAAATCAACCAGCCACTGAAAAAGTGAAGTTCAAAATTGTTCTTACTAAGCAAGTCAACATGGACCATGAAAAGCTCATTTGCCATGTCACTATGAATGAGCAAGTCACGGGTAGCATCCGTGGTTTCACCTTCACTCATTTACGTACAATCTATGTTGGCGAACGCCACGCCAACGACTGTCGCTAAATTAGTCAGAGGGCACATTTGCTGTGCCCTCAATGTCACCCTAAGAACGATGCTTCAACTTGATACACCTTGTGCTCGCTAAACACTCGAAGATACTCAGCTAATAGCAACGTTTCAGAGTGAAATATGGCACCCCGATTGCTCTTACATAGTACATCGGGGGTTTTATGAAAAATCAAAATAGCCTAAAAGTACTTTTACTTCTTTCAATACTGACAATGATGACAGCTTGTTCAAAGCCAAATTCATCGGGCGACAATGATTTTTCTAGTACCAGCAATGATTCAGCTTCGACTTATATTGATTGCAGCCAAGGCAGTGGTTATTCAAATTATATGTCAATCAACATCCGCTCTGTTACCATCGACAATGTTAATCGCGGCGATCTCATGCGTTTAAAATTCGACAGTCTTAACTCAAATTTCGCCAATGGTGGATATATTCAAATATATCGTTGGCAGAGTTCATCGACAGCTCCTAAATATCTTGATCCAACTCCATTGAGCTTTCGTGCTGAAGCCATTAGCAGCGGCGCTTTGATGACTAACTTTGCAACATCTTTAAATTGGAGCAACTTAGCCTATGCACGTGTGAATCAAAATGCAGCAACAGTGGCAGAGCTGATTGAAAAAGTTCGCTTCACAGTAAACACAAAAGACACTGCCGCCGCTTACCAAGTTTTGAAAGTTGTATTGTACGATGCAAGCAACAATGTTGTAGATCAAGCAGACTTGCTGATGCCAAAGTTCGCAGCGCATCCAACAAATTATGCCATCGAACCGAACGGCGGAGCACGCCCCACAGCTTTACAAAACCTACACCCGTTCCGCAGCTTAGCGAACCAAGGATTTACAGCGGCACAAATCCGCTCACACTCGAACAGCTTTTGTTTCTAATGAGAATTTTAAATTCTAGTAATAATGGCTAACGCTATTGAAGCATTGCGTCCAGAAACAGGACCTGGCACCTTTTGGGGCTTAGTGCGAGCTCTCTTGAGAGATCTCTTCGGCCTGTAAATTTTCA
>JANNCH010000383.1:0-4388 GCA_031386315.1 Pseudobdellovibrionaceae bacterium | reverse complement strand
AAAGCCCGGCCATCCAGGCCGGGCTTGAATAATAGACTCACTCAACAAAACATTCTTGGGCTCTTCCTAATAAAAAGGAACCCTGTGAGTACTCTCGCAGGGTTTTCGCTTAAGCCACTGTACAAAACAAGAATGCTCAGCTCTGTCGAAAACGACGAGGTTTAAATCCTCTTAACCGAACGGCATTGGCCGCCGTGGCGCCTTGAGACCAAAAAAACCTGTAAAAAACGGTTTCTAGATTTTTAAGAGTTCCGAGAGTACTCTCTCGGAACTGCCGTTTGAGCCACAGAAAAATATCGCAGCCACTACTCTACGACGAAAACGGAGTACGACGATCTAGAACCAAACTTCAAATTGATAACCCAAAGAAGTTCCTTCAGTAGCATCTGCAAAGCTAGGTGCTCCGTTAGATGCAACCTTCGCCTGATTCGCTTTATTCCAGAGCGAATGCGAAACAAAGGCACGCATCACAGGACGACCCCACATGCTTTTGCTAATGGAAACCTGTGGCCCCACTGTCACACGGCCCAATGTGCGCTCGCCAACATAATCACCACTGCCATTTTTTTCTGACTTATCATAAACACGAGATACACCAGTTTCAAACATCCATTGAAAACGATCGCTCACAAAATAGATCGGACGAATTCCAAATGCGACCCAGTCTTTGTCCTTATCTATTGATTAACCATTGTCAGCTTTTTCACCGGCAACAGCGACAGCCAACGACCATTTGTCAGTGACATCACGGGTCCAATCATTTACCAAACGCACGGTCGCTGCACGATTTGGACTGTCATTTGTTGCAGGCACACGAATGTTGCCGTAGATATTCAAACCACTCATGGCACCTTTGCCATAGGCAATTGATGCATTATTATTTCCACCAAGAAGTTTGCTGCTCAAACGTGTTGCGAATGCATAGCCACTTGTTTTAACAATTTCAACCCCACCAGCATCCGTTCCACGCGACGCCCAGGCATAGGCACCCCAGAAATTGATTTTGTTATTTTCACTGAGCTCAATATTTTTTGCGCGTAAATCAATAGCCTGCAATGCAGGGCGCTCTGCCGATGCCGCTGTATCAGTCGCTTGAATCATATGCGCCACTGCAAATGTTCCGGTGCCCATTGGGATATCTTCGATGCCTGCACCTACGCCACTCATGTCTGCATAGTAGTACCAGTCAAAGATGCTCAAATCAGCATCGCGGTACATACGTTTACCCACCCAAAGTGAGCCAGGGATTTCATTCAAACCACCAGCTTCAACATAGGCTTCGGTGTGATTGAAGTCGCGATTCGTTTTACCTTCCCACTGGCGATTTCCCAACGCACTGAACTGCAAACGCACCACTGTCTTAAAAAAGAAGGGGTCCGTAGCTGCTGGCTTCATATGATTGAATGTAAAACCCAACTCTGAATAGAAACTGCATTCGTTGGCTAAGCGCAGAGCGTTGCCGGGAATACCGGAATTATTAAAGCATTCCTGCTTACCACCGTAGCTTGTGCTGCCAGTACCGCCGCGCAAATAGCCAAAATAATCGACATCTAACGCGTGCGCTAAGTTACTAGAAGTACTTAAGAGAACAAAAAGTGTGAGGACATATATAGTTTTCATCATGTTTCCTTGAAAAAGATAATAGATGCCCATAGAGTACGGCGCCTGACCAGGACTTACGCACAATGGTGTTAGATTTTGGTTAGAAAAGTTAGCTTAGTATTAGTTATAGTGGGGGGATCCATGAAAACATACACGCAACGATGTTGTAGATTTTTATTTGCTTTCACGGTTCTGCTATCTGTTTTACTAACCTCTGTTGCTTCTTACTCTGCCCCTGCTCCCCGCATCCCTGGCTATGCTCGTGCCCAATGGACGGACTCATCACATATACTTTTAAAATTGCCTCAGGGCTTGAGTTTCAGAAATGGTTTGCACTTCTATATATCTGGAAGTGCCGTTTCACTATTACAACTTCCTACCAATTCCATCGAACTTCCAATCGTTAGCAGCTCTGCGAATTTTGTAACATTAAGTACAAGCTTTTTAGCTCGCAAACAGATTGATGATTTAATTCGTCAATCACTTAAAATTTACACTTTGAACTCGAACGATCAGATTATTGACTCCACATCGATCCAAACAGCCGGAATACTTGATGAGTTGTATTATTATAACGGCGACGATCTAGGCATCCGCTTCACAAAACAAGATATCGCACTTAAACTTTGGGCACCGACTGCCCAGCAAGTTCGTATCTATATATACAAGACAAGCAACGATGTATCTAGTTTTGCTGTTTTACCCATGCAGCGCGATCAAAGCGTATGGGGTGCAAGCCTTCCACTCAACTATAAAAATATGTACTTTCTTTATGAGGTGCAGGTTTACCAGCCCATTAATGACAAAGTAGAGACTTACTTAGTCACAGATCCCTATAGCGTAGGGCTTTCAATCAATGGCACTAAAACACAGCTCGTTGATTTGAATTCTTCGGACAGCAAGCCAACTGGCTGGGATAATTTAAAAAAGCCCGCACTCAATAATATTGCGGATGCCGTTATTTATGAAATGCATATCCGTGATTTCACTGCGGCTGATGACACATTGCCAATCTTTCATCGCGGCAGTTATTTAGCTTTCTCGCATCCTGAAGCAAACTCGATGAAGCATCTGGAAAAAATTGCTGAAGCCGGCATCACGCATGTTCACATTTTGCCTTTCAGTGATTTTGGCAGTGTGAATGAAGACAAATCCACTTTGCAAAATTACACAGGTCCATCCATTGATCCTGAAGAGCCACAAAATGTATTGAACCGCATTCGTGCGCAAGATCCATACGGGTGGGGTTATGATCCAGTTCACTATATGGCGCCCGAAGGCAGCTATGCCGTCGCCACAGATGGCGAAGGACGCGTGCGTGAACTGCGTAGCATGATTCAAAATTTGAATAATTCTGGATTGCGCGTTGTTCAAGATGTTGTTTTCAATCACACCTACAACAGCGGCCTTGAACAGTACTCCGTTTTTGATCGCATCGTTCCTCTGTATTATTATCGTTTAAATGATGAAGGCATTGTCGAAAACTCTTCGTGCTGTTCAGATACAGCCACCGAACACCGCATGATGGAAAAACTCATGGTGGATTCTGTGACCTCGTGGGCGACTCATTTTAAAATGGATGGCTTTCGCTTTGACCTAATGTCTTTTCATACTCTTGATAATATGCTTAAAGTTCGCCACAGTTTGCGCTCTCTAACTTCTACCAAACATGGTGTGGATGGATCCAAACTATTAATTTACGGCGAAGGTTGGTCTTTTGGTTCATTGAATAACGAAAAACCCCTGGATGCCATGACTCAGCTCAATTCTTTCGGCATGGGCATTGGAATGTTCAACGATCGCATTCGCGACGCCATTCGTGGTGGAACAACCAATTCAGAAGAAAAATCTGACCAAGGATTTGCAACAGGATTGCTTCTTGACTACAACAGCGAACCTGCCAATCGCAATACTCCGGGTGGATTACCAGAGCAAAGAGACAAGCTTTTACATCTTGGTGATGTGATTAAAGCGGGTCTTGCCGGAAATCTGCGTGATTATTCTTTTCGTGAACATTTCGGGACTATTATTACTGCGGGCTCACTCAAATTTCGCAATATGAAAGTGGCCAATTCTGCCCAGGCCATAGAAACGATCAATTACGTTTCTGCCCATGACGGATATTCACTCTGGGATGCTATGCAGGCAAAAGCCCCTTTCTATACTCCAGACCGCTCACCTCACTTGGCGAGTATCGACGACAAACGCCGCATGCTGCAACTTTCTTTGGCCACGGTTTTATTAAGCCAAGGGATTCCCTTCATCGAATCAGGGTCTGAGATTTTGCGCTCTAAAAGCGGAGATCAAGATAGCTATGATTCTGGGGATTATTTCAACGCTATTGATTGGACTTTCGGATCCAACAATTGGGCCAAGGGATTGCCACCGGCATGGAAGAATTACAGCGACTGGTCTTTTTGGAGTCCCCGCATGCGTGATCCCGCTATGATAGTAACTTCGAATGATATCAAGCTCAGTCTGGATTACTTTCAAGCTTTGCTGCATGTGCGTAAGAGCAGCGCCTTGTTCAAACTGAATTCGCTAACTGAAATTTCACAGCGCTTGAAGTTTATAGATAACGACAAACAAGCTGAACCAGGCTTAATCGGCATGAGTATCAGCGATAGCAAGCAACCACTTCTGATTTTCTTTAATGCTTCTCGCAGCCCCCGCACTTTTTATCATCCATCATTGCAAGACAGATGGGCTTTGCATCCTTTATTCAATGCTTCGGTTGATCCCGAATTGCGATTTGTTTCATTAACACCTGAAAGACAAAGCATCAC
>JANNCH010000368.1:0-3894 GCA_031386315.1 Pseudobdellovibrionaceae bacterium | reverse complement strand
CGCCGGCCATCATACCGCCGCCAGCCATCATGCCGTTCATCATGCCCATTTGCATTCCACCGCCGGACATCATACCAGGAATCATCATTCCACCGTTGGCCATCAGACCACCGTTCATCATCATTCCCATTTGGAAACCTGCGGCCATCATGCCCATCATGTTACCGGACATCATTCCGCCACCGGCCATCATGCCATTCATCATTCCCATCATACCGCCGGCCATCATACCGCCGCCAGCCATCATGCCGTTCATCATGCCCATTTGCATTCCAGGCATAAACATTCCGCCGCCAGCTTGTGGTCCATACATACCACCTGGATAGCCGAAGGCTCCGCCCATGCCGCCGCCTTGACCACCGCAACCAAAACCACCTTGGCCTTGGCCGCCGCCAATCGCGCCGTAAAGACCGGCTGCTAAATACGGTAAACCCATGCCCATGGCCATGCCATTTGCTTGTGTCGGCATACCAATATTTGAATTGTATTCAGCAACAGTTTTATTTGTGCGATATCCAGCGTAGATGCCCAACAAACCTGTTGCGACATTTCCGATCACGCTGCCCCAGTCTCTACCACCACTTCTATTAGAAGAATTAGCAATACAATCTACACAAACTCCACCCTCAGTGTTATTACGCAATTCATCAACCAAGGACTGTTTCGCATCTTTCATATCATCTTTAGCACGCGCAATAGAACGCTCTAAAGAATCAATCTCGTTTTGAAGTTTCATTTGTTTACTATAATTTTTGCGATAGTTTGCTAAACCATTTTTACAATTTCTAACATCAGTACCACGTGCACCCGATTCGCGATAGTTTTGGTTATCACAAACCGAAGAAGCCACGGAACCACGACTTCTTAAACAAACGCTTTGCCATTCTCTTGCAGTGAATGGCTCTGTGGTTAAGTTTTTGTTTCCACCGGGCGCGCCGCCACCATCTTCATTGATACCAGCATCAAAATTATCTGCACTTGCTGGCATACGACTTTGGTTTGAAGAAAAAATGCTTCCTTGTTCGCCACGATCAGGATTTTCAGGAACTGGAGGAAGATTGCCGCCACCCACTCCGCCGCCACCACGGCCGTCGTAACCTTTGTACTCACTACAGGAGTAACCATTCTGCATATGCGTAAAAATAAAATCAGCATAGTCTGCTCTCAATACAGACTCGACATCTTTTTGTGCGTCTTCAACGTCTTTATCGACTCTCTTTTTTTCTCGTTTTTTAGCTTGAAGTTCGCGCTGAGCTTCTTTCAAAGCCTCTTGTGCTTCTTTCAAATCGTCGACTGCACTTTGAGCACCATCACCCAATTGTTGTTGGTAGTTACAACCCTGAACCCCGCCGTAAACACCGGTGCCCCACATGGATTGTGCGCTTGCATTTATCGCAAAGCCCAACATCACAGTGATGACTGTGGCAAACTTCGCAATCAGCATTCCAAATTTCATAATATGCTCTCCTGAAAGGAATCAAACATAAGTAATCATTTCATTTATCGTCAGGATGAGAACAAGACTTGACTCATTTTGAGCAATTTCCAGATTAAAGTGACTAATCCGGACCTACGTCATCATCCATGACAACACTGAGTGCGCAATTGGATGAGTTTGCTCAAGGCGCTAGCCCGAAGGCGTACACTTCGTACGTCGAGGGCGCGGCAACGCGGAAGAAACTCATCTAAGTGCGCACTGGTCCCCTAGTAAAAAAATTTTGCTAGAGTACTAATAAAATCCTACACTAAGTTCTATGTACAAGCATACGATTCTTTGCGTTGATGATGAAATAGATAATGTAGAAGCACTCGAGCGCCTCTTCCGTAAGAAATATACAGTACTAAAGGCTGTGTCTGGAAAAGAGGCTTTACGCATTCTAGACCAACATCCAGAGCCCATTTCATTGATCATCACAGATCAGCGTATGCCTGAAATGACCGGTGTCGAGTTACTTGAACAGAGTATTAAAACACATCCGCAAACTGTGCGTATTCTATTAACGGGCTATACAGATCTAGAGTCTGTCATCATGGCCGTCAATCAAGGACAAATTTATCGCTACTTAACAAAGCCATGGGATCCCAACGATCTTTCACTTGCGGTCGATCGTGCCACTGAAAGATATTCGATGGCGCAAGAACTCAAAATTAAAAACATCGAGCTTGAAAAAGCACTCAGTGAATTAAAGTCCTTGGATGTCGCAAAATCCAATTTCATGATTCTGATCAACCATGAGTTGAAAACACCATTAACATCTATTCTTAGCTTCTCGGCCCTACTGGCTGAATCCAAGCTTGCCGATGATGACAAAATAATGGTGAACCGTATTCAAAAAAGTGCGGATCGACTTAAGGTTTTAGTAGATGATGTTTTACTGATTGTTCGAGCAGAAACAAATCAATTAAAGATTGATAATCAAACAATAGTTTTTAACGATTTAGAAAAAAGCCTTCCGCCAGATATTCAAAAAATCCTGCAGCAGAAAAATCAAAATATTGAAGCATCCTACTGTAAAAGTCATGTAATAGCGGATGCACGTCTTCTAAAACAGGTGATGACTCGACTAATTCATAATGCCAGTAAGTTTGGAACAGACGGTTGCCCCATCCAAGTGTGCACCGAAGATTTACCAGGCGGTCAAATTAGATTTTCTGTTGAAAACAAAGGACCGCAGATATCCAATCGAGTGATTGAAAAAATATTCAAACCGTTTTTTATCGACGAAGATATTATGCACCATTCTACAGGCATGGGTCTCGGTATGACAATTTGCCAATCCATCTTGAAATTTCATCAATCGACTTTAAAAGTTGAAAATCATGCAGATGGAGTCCGCGTTTACTTTGATTTAAATACGTCCGTCATTTAATTGTAAAATATCCGGCAGGCTATCTGCATTTCGGATTTTGTTAGTTCACAGTGGCCCCCTGACAGCGCACGTTCGTTGCTGTGGCCCTACAGTATGAAAACACTTCTTATTTTAATTCTATTTTATTCGTTGAGTTCACAGGCCTCTAACAACGAGAAAATTTTACTGAGCTTAGGCGAAAGTAAAAAAATATCTCTGCAGGGTGCTAGCTCTGTTTGGATCGAAAATAAACAAGTTGTAACAGCCGAAGCTGCTGGCACCAGCCTTATCCTTAAAGGTTTGCGCAGCGGGGAAAGTATTCTGCGTATTGGTGGACAGAATAAAAAAATTCATGTCATTCATCCGTCCCAAATGGAATCATTTGCAGGCTTACAGAATGCCATTAAAAACACCGCCGGCCTCAGTGTAGATGCCATACGCGGCAGCATTGCAGTTAAAGGAAAGCTCTACAGCCTTACGGACTGGAAAAAACTGGCAACTCATGATCTAAGATTTCAAATGCGTGCAGAAATTTCCGCATCTTTACAAGATCAAGCGACAGAGTATTTTAGATTATTAATGAAAAAAGAGCGTCTTCCCGCTTTAAATTTAATTTTCTCAGATGCCATTGAAATACGCGTAAATCCAAAATCTAACTATCTTGAAAAGTATAAAAATCTATTGTCTGCCTATGGTATCCAAGTCACTACAGATCCAGAAGTTCTAGAAACCGCCCCGACAATAAAAGTGCAAATCACTGTGGCAGAAATCAAACACAGTTTTCAAACAAAATATGGCATTCAATGGCCAACAACTTACTCGGCACAAATTTTTGGAGGCGATGCCGCTACCAATGATACCACTCTGCTAGCAAATGCCATCGAAACGCAAGGATATGGAAGAATTTTGGCCAGTCCAAATATTGTTTGCCGTAGCGGAAAGGAGGCTGAGTTTTTAGCCGGCGGAGAAATTCCTATATTGGTAAGATCACACAAAACACACGAAATTATTTGGAAAAAGTATGGTGTTTTACTGAAGGTCAAAC
>JANNCH010000353.1:0-4181 GCA_031386315.1 Pseudobdellovibrionaceae bacterium | reverse complement strand
CAATTTCAAGCTTGGCCTCGGCTTCGCTTTTACCCATTTCCAATGTCATACTTCGAGCCAAACTTGTTTTAGCTTCGGCTAATGACCTCGCAAGTGCCAATAAGACTTTGCCGCGCTCTGCGAAGGACTCTTTTTTCCATTTTTTGAATTCATCGTGGGCTGCTTGAATAGCAATTTCTGCTTTTTGCCATGAAATATGTTCGTAGTTACTTAAAACATCCCCGGTTGTAGGATTGAGGGTTTGAAATTTCATCGTGACCTCCTAGACAGCCATGAAGGCGGTCTGATTGGCTCACTATAGCTCAGTGTATACTTGATAGAAAGAAATTACGAGCGCCAACAGGAAGCTACTAGTCAGAGTACCCCAAGAAATAATTTTATAGGCTTTCCCTAAAACCATCGCGCCACGCGCATAGGGTCTTTCAGTCCTTAAAATTGGAATGGGACGCACCACTGATTTGATGAGTTGATGACAACACAAACAAAACATAACAACAGATATGACACTTAATATTTCTATAACCATGAGTTACGTATCGGTCGAAACCGGCTCAACTTGAGACGGACATTAGTCTAGCTTTTCGGCCTTATCTTTTTTGATAATATCGATTTCTGCTGTGATTTTGAATTTATGAGTTTCGGCAAAGCGAGAGAACTCTTTCACAGGGTCGATTTTTTGCAAAATAGCGATGGCCTCTTTACTGACACGCTGAGTGATCTCATCTTTGGACTTTGATGCACTTTGAAGAACGGCGTTGAAAATTTCTTTTGGCAACTTGAGCTCACCTAAATAGGCTCGCAAACTTTCTTCGGTCATAAAAGCGGCACTCACACCCGCAGTGAATACCTTTTTAAGAGCATCACCAATGACGCCCTTGTCTTCTTTTTTTCCATCATCAGACGCCATAAAGTTGTGACACCCTTTTGTGGTAGCTACTCATCATGTTCGGAAGATTTACACTGACTAAAGCATTCGCGATGGGTCCTGGCACAAACATACTAAAAGTGGCTTCAACAGAGTAAGAAGCGCGACATTTCCCTGCCTGATCTTCTAATTTCCAGGCCCCCACAGAGGTTTTAAAAATATCGCCAGAAGCGAATTCCCAGGTAATAGATTCTGGTGCACTCTCGCTCATCCAAAGTTGATACTTGAAAGTTTTAATAACGTTCACATTATATTCAACTAATTTACGATTCCCCTCGGTCTTGAGAACCTTACAGGATTTGATTTCAGCTAAGAACTCATTGTATTTTTCATAATCAGAAATGATTTTAAAAAATTGCTCGGTCGTACACTTAAAAACTTCGGTCGTTGCTGCTTTTGCCATGGAATTATTCTGGCCACATCAATGGACTCTGTCAACACGAAGGTCTGACTGACAAGTGTTATGTTACGCTAAGACTTTTTGAATAAGGCTTCCGCTGCTGCACGCAACGCTGCCGCCTTATCTAAGCCGCCGACTCCGTTTTTCTTTGGATTGAAGTAGTCACAGTAGTTTGCACGATCTCTTTCACGCACTACTTCGGCTTGGGTTTCTTTGCATTCATTGTAAACTTTAACATCATAAAATTCGCAATTCTTGCAAACATGCACATCCGAGCGACATTGCGGGCACTCTTCACGTCGCCCAACACTGTCAGCGAAATTCATTTCTTCACTGCAATTAAAACAGACAAGCTTAATCACTTTTGAAAACTCACCGGCATCTTGATGGCAAAATTATGATGGGCCTCAATTGTTCGTATGGTTCCAGTTTGCGAACGCATCACAACCGAGTGTGATGTCGCACGATGGTCTGGCAGCAAACGAACACCCTTTAAGAAAAGCCCGTCAGTCACTCCGGTAGCGACAAACATCACTGAACCTCTTGCCAGTTCATCGATTGTATATTTTTTATCCAGGTCTTTAATGCCCATACAAGTTGCCCGCATGCGCTCTTCGTCATTTCTAAATTTCAAGCGTCCTTGAAAATCCCCACCCAAACATTGCATAGCAGCAGCAGAGATAACACCTTCAGGCGCCCCACCGATCCCCATTAGTAAATCTATACCTGAATCAGGCCAGCCCGTTGCAATCGAAGCGGACACATCACCGTCATCGATTAAATTAATGCGCGCACCACATTCGCGCACAGCCGCTATTAACTTTTCGTGACGAGGGCGATTCATAATAACGACAGTTACATCATTCACAGATTTTTTTAAAGCAGCAGCCACACGCTTGATATTTTCAGCAGGCGTTGCGTCCAAATCAATGCACCCTTTAGCACCTGGTCCGCAGGCAATTTTATCCATGTAAGTGTCTGGTGCATGCAAAAAGTTCCCGTGTTCAGCTACAGCAATAACCGACAAAGCGCCCACGCCACCCGTGGCACAAATTGTCGTGCCTTCCAATGGATCCAGCGCAATATCAATAGCTGGTGACCCCGGCGATTTATTTCCCACCTTTTCGCCTATATACAACATAGGTGCTTCGTCTCGTTCGCCTTCACCAATCACAATGGTGCCATCTATATCAAGACTATCAAAAGCATGTCTCATGGCATCGACGGCCGCCTGATCCGCTGCTTTTTCATTACCGCGTCCCATCCAACGTGAACACGCCAAAGCAGCCGCTTCAGTAATACGTACAAATTCTAGAGCCAGATTTCTGTCCATTTTTCTTTCTCCAAACTTTCGATGTAATTTTTCGGCATACGGATGAGTTGTAAATCTTTGTTCAACGAAACATGCACGGTTTTACCAACAGATAAAACTTCACCACGGGCGCGCATCCGATATTGGAAATTTAAGCGAACACCCTTGCGCTCGGCTTGAACTTCAATTTCAAGATCATCCCCAAAAATCGCAGGCTTTATATGTTTTACATAGGTTTCATAAACAGCAAAGTGATAGGCGCTCTCGGGTTTTTGATAATCTAAAAGGCCTTTATGATGAGCCCAAGATACACGGGCCTCTTCGTAAAAACGCAGGTAGTTGCTGTGATGAACAATGCCCATCAAATCGGTTTCGTAAACTTGAACTTTGTGACGATGTAAAAACATGCCAGAAATCTATCGAGATTGCCCTTGCTAGTCCAGTGAAAGCATGCAAAAAATACTATAAGCGATCTCATAAATGCCTAATCCGTCGTTACTCGGTCGAATCGCTTGTGCGGCGTACACGAGTACGCCTCCGCGCTCATCTCCGTCGCGCCTCGACTCAGACATTTATGAGATCGCTTAAATATATCGGGAGTCACTCCAGGAGCCTCAATGCAACCAACGCCTTGGCAGAAAAGTCTGGCCATGAAATTCACAATGTCTCGCATCTATGCCGTGCCTGTGATTCTTATCGCTATGTACCCCAATACTCTGACATGGAACCTAGTTGCCGGTATTCTTTTTATTCTAGCCTCAATCACGGATTATTATGACGGTTACTTTGCACGCAAATACCAAGCTGTATCGAATATGGGAAAGTTCATGGACCCCATCGCCGATAAAATCTTGGTTTCAGGTGTTTTGACCATGCTTTTATATCAAGCCAAAATTGATCCTTGGATGGTCTTACTTATTCTTTCTCGTGATACTTTTATAGGCGGTATTCGCTCGGTGGCAGCGGCTGACAATATCATCATCGATGCGAAAGCCACTGGCAAATGGAAGACTGCCATGCAGATGTCGGGCATTCCGGCCGTCATCATCGGAGCCATTGATCCCTACCTACCTTTTGTCGATAAAATCGGCTATGCGCTCTTGTGGATCAGCGTCATTTTAAGTTTAACCAGCGGCGTTCAGTATTATCAGGGTTACTTAGAAAGTAAGAACAGAAAGGGCTCTCTTTAATGTTAATGCATTTTTCAGCAAAAAATTGGTTTTTTATAATTTTGGCTTTTATGATTTGTTCATATGTGAAGTTTGCCTCTGCAAAAATGCAAAGAAACTCAGCAAAATCTGCCCGTCATTTTATAATCACTTCGCGGTAACGACTCTGCGCTGAACAGCATGCTCAGCTAACAATTGTTTTTGTCCGAGGTAATTGCCTACCAAATAAGCAACACAGCCTAAGACAACTAAGACAGACCATTTAATCAGACTTTTTTTGATTTTAACGCCCATAAATATATCTTTAACCGTTGACACTACTCGTATGCAAATGTAATTTCGTTGTCTCTTGCGAGCGCGGGAGTAGCTCAGTTG
>JANNCH010000342.1:0-2721 GCA_031386315.1 Pseudobdellovibrionaceae bacterium | reverse complement strand
ATCGAAGGAGAAAAGGCTTTGCAGTTTGGTTTGCTCAACTATTTAGTACCACACGACCAATTAGAGCAAGAAACTGTAAAATTGGCTGAAAAAATTTCTAATTCTGCGCCTGTGGCAGTTCAGTTAACCAAGAAAGCCATGAAAATTTCTTATCTGCATGATTTAGCCTCTAGCCTGGATATGTTGGCGGGATATCAGGGCATTGCACAACGAACAAATGATCACTTCGAGGCTGTGCAAGCTTTTGAAGAAAAGCGCGATTCAAATTTCAAAGGTTTTTAGGTGGTTCGCCCCGAGAAAGGGCGCGACGTATCCACAATATTTCTAAGATCATATGAAGCACAAAGCTTAGCGTGAAGCCAACGCCTTTGAGGATAGCCCAGGCGCTGGTGCTCCAATAAAAAGCAGCGTAGGTGGCGAGTACAGCATGAAACAAGAAAAATATTCCCATACGAAATGTCATGCCGGTCATGCGTGATTTGATTTGCTCGGGCAGAACCTGCCCTTGTTTTTCAGCAATGTAGACAATGAGATTTTTTTTCACCACAAGTGAGACCAGTAAAAAGAAAGCAAAAAGAGCTTCCATGATAGCGGGTTGGAGTTTGAACCAAATGCCTTCACTTGAAATCAGTGAAATCGCACCAAGCACTAGCAACATACCATTTCCGATCCAGGTCATGCGATTGACTTTGCGATATTTGAAAAGTTCCCAAGCTATTTCGCCCACACCGAAAACCATACCTGCAATAAGGCCTGCAACGATTCCGTATTGATCTTCAATGATTGTAAAGGCGATAACAGGCAGTAACCCTGCAAAAAACAAAGACATGGCTTGCGATCTTTTAGTTGCTGGCGCTGCAGAAGTCTCAGGTGTGCTCAATGTTCAAACTCCACGGGTTGGCCTTTAGACTTTAAAAGTAATTGATCGTTTTCCATGATCACAGCGCCCGCAATGATAGTGTGGGTAGCCCAACCTTTGACTTTCATCCCATCGTAGGGGGTCCATCCGCATTTACTGACGATCCAGTCATTGGTAATAGTGCGTTCAGCGTTCATATCGATGACTGTGAAATCCGCATCGAAGCCCACCTGAATGCGGCCTTTGTTCTTAATTCCAAAAACACGTCGCGGATTTTCAGTCACCATTTCGGTGAATCTTTCAAGACTAAGGCGACCATGGTTCACATGATTGAGCATCACTGGCACTAAAGTTTGCACGCCCGGCAGGCCAGACGGTGATGTTGGGTAAGGACGTTCTTTTTCTTCTTTGGTGTGAGGGGCATGGTCTGAACCGATCACATCAACGATGCCATCTTGCAAAGCTTTCCAAATCCCATCCATATGTCGTTTTTCGCGAACGGGTGGATTTTGTTGTGCGAAATTTTTTAGGCGATCATAGCAGTCGGGTGCAAATAAAGTTAAATGCTGTGGTAACACTTCAACAGTGGCGATATCTTTATATTCTTTTAAAATCTGCATCTCTTCTTCGCTAGAAATATGCAATACGTGGACTCTGCGATTGTGTTTGCGTGCAAATCCTAAAAGTTTTTTTGTTGAAATCATGGCTGTGTCGACATCACGCCAAACGGGATGATCGTGCACATCTTGACTATCGAGTGCGATTTGTTTGCGCTCTTTTAAGCGGGCCTCGTCTTCGCTGTGAACAATCACTCGGCGTGAGCCATTGCTGAGGATTTTTTCTAAGACGGCACTTTCTTCAACTAAAAGACTGCCGGTTGAACTGCCCATGAAAACTTTGACACCAGAGCAATGTGGAAGTTTTTCAAGCACATTGAGTTCGCCCGCATTTTCAGTGGAACCACCAATAAAGAATGCAAAGTTGCAATGGGCCCGACCTTGGGCTCTGTTGATTTTATCTTGTAATGATTCGGCGGTGGTCGTTGAGGGATTTGTATTGGGCATTTCAAAAACACTTGTGACACCACCAAGGACTGCAGCGCGCGTTCCAGATTCAAGATCTTCTTTATGAGTCATGCCGGGTTCGCGAAAGTGAACTTGGCTATCGATGACCCCTGGTAAGATGTGCTTACCTTTAAGATCGATCACTTTAGTCGCGTTCTTTTCATCAATCGAATGTTGGATGAGTATTATTTTTCCATCTTTGATGGCGATATCTGAGTCGCTTATAAAAAGCTTGGCGCCCAAAGTATTGTCAGTGCTCGAATCATTTGGCTTTGGTAAAAGGCATTTTCCATTCTTCAGAAGCAGATCGAATTTTTGTGACATGCGAACCTCGTGTGTCTATGCTAGCGTAAATACGTCCTAAGGTCCAGATTGACGTGTGCGTCGGTATAAGAGAGAATTTGTTTGTGAACATGCAGCAATTTCTTTCATTTTGGAATGCCTACAATGTGACAATCATTGAGGTATTAATAGCCATCATTGTTTTGACGGTGGCCTTTCTTGTATACACTTTGGTCTTTGGCAAAAAAGACGACGCATTGCCTGATTCTGTGCACATTGAAAAGACACTGCAAAAAATTTTAGAAGCTCAAGGCGGGCCAAGGCCGACACCCGTTGTGTCAGCATCTTCGACTATCGGTGACATTGTTCAGCCGACTGATGTTTCAGAAAGTGTTGTAGGCGGTGGTGCAACAGATGAACTCGCTCGCTTGCGCACATCTTTGCAAGATAAAGAAGCTCAGCTAGAACAATTGAAAACGACTACTGCAGAGACCGCTGCTGCGGGCGGTGCAGTCG
>JANNCH010000494.1:0-2299 GCA_031386315.1 Pseudobdellovibrionaceae bacterium | reverse complement strand
AAGAAATGGAAAGAATTGTTAAGAATGAAATCAAATTACCAGCTGGTGTTGATTATCGTTTTATCGGTCAGGCTGAAGATTTTAAAGACCTAATGACGAATATGTTAATCGCCATCTTTTTGGGGATTATCTTTATTTATTTGGTTCTGGCAAGTTTGTACGAAAGCTTTATCACTCCGTTTACAATTCTTTTGGCATTGCCGCTGGCGATGTGCGGAGCGATGGTGGCCTTATTTGTTTTTGGTAAAACTATCGACTTGTTCTCGTTGATTGGTATCGTACTTTTGTTGGGTGTTGTGGCGAAGAACTCTATTCTTTTGGTGGATTATGCCAATCAGCTCATCCATGATGGGATGGAGCGAAATACAGCGCTTGTGAAAGCATGTCGTACACGTTTACGTCCAATCCTGATGACTTCATTGGCATTGATTGCAGGTATGATTCCGATTGCCATTGGTTTGAATGAGGCCAGTGCCATGAGAACTTCCATGGGTATTGCCATTATTGGTGGTATTATTAGTTCGACGGCATTGACACTGGTTGTGGTGCCTGCGGCCTTTGGATTTGTAGATGATTTTAAAAATTGGACACAGAAAATTCTGATAAAATTAAGTGGCTATCAAGGTTCATAAATACCGCGAATAGATCGTATGGACTGGAGCTTCTTGTGAAAAGAGCTCCAGTCGTCGTTTTCAGTGATGGGTTTCCAAATATTTTCGATTTCATCTATTAAAAGAGTGCAGGCGTTGGGCTGTTGAAAGTATTCATGCTGCACGAGCTGAAGATTTAATACTGAATAAGTTTTAAGTAATTTTTTAAGGTTTTCAAACGCTTCAGATTCATAGGCTTCTTTTTGCGGTGATCTTTGCAATCGTTCTAAGTGAATACCAGAGTGCAAATCGAAAAAGGTCTGCTCGAACAAAATTTTTGCAGCTTCGATGAATTGAAAAAACGCACCTAATAGCTCTTGGTCGTTGCCATTTGAATTTAAATTTAAACGTTTTAAAAAATGTCGCTTAACAGACGCGTTGAATTCTTCGCCGAAGCTTTCTAAAGTTTCTGAGACAATCATATTTGGATAGGCAACTTGAAGACTTTTCGCAAGCTGTTCTAAATTCCATAACATCGTAACTGGTTGACGACCAAATCGATAAAGCCCCTGGTGATCAAAATAGGCAGCCGTGAAATTAGGATCATATTTAGGAATAAAACGGTAAGGTCCATAGTCAAAGCATTCACCCGAAATATTCATATTATCAGTGTTCATCACACCATGGACAAAGCCCACCATCATCCAGCTGGCCACAAGATCCGCAGATTTTTTTAACACTGCTTGCAGTAAAGCACTGGCTTTTTCATCTGGATCAGACATGTGAATTTCAGGGTAAAAGTTTTGTACGCAGTAGTCTGTGAGTTTCTGTATGTTGGCATTTTGTTGTAAATAAGCAAGACGTTGGAAGCTACCGAAGCGGATATGACCATGGCAAAGTCTGACTAAAACAGCCGAGCGAGTCGGTGAGGGCTCGTCATTGCGCACTAGCTTTTCGCCAGTTTCGATCACTGAAAATGTTTGGCTGGTATTTATGCCGTAAGACTGTAAAATTTCTGTGGCAATTATTTCGCGGTAGGCGCCTTTCAGTGTTAGTCTTCCATCGCCCTGTCTGGAATAGGGTGTTTGGCCACTGCCCTTGGTGCCCAGGTCGTAGAGTTTGTTTTGCACCTTATATTGTGCGAACAGAAACCCCCGCCCATCACCTAAATCTGGATTGTAGTGAGAAAACTGATGCCCGTGGTATCGAAGGGCTAAGGGTTCAGCTAAGTTGCCTGGCAGAGATGTGAAGCATCCAAAGTGATCGACCCACTCTTGGTCGTTCAAATTATTGAGTCCCAAGAGTTTTGCAGCCTCTGTATTGTGATAACGAAGGATTGTCTTTGGAAAATTAGCAGCCGTTACCGGGTCGTAAAATTCGGATCCGAGACTTAAAATGGGTGGACGTAAGGCAGTCATATTTATTTATGGACCCTTTACACACTAAAAACAAGATTTCTTAAGATACAGGCCCAACTAGTTGACAGTGACTTGCATTTAGGCCAAAACTTGTGCTTCAGGGGTCCAATGGAAAATACTATCAAAAGTACCATCGAAAACGCACATGAACACATAGCTGAACATATCGAGATTGATCGTTGGGATCGTTTTGGGATACTTCTATCGGCGCTCTGTGCAATTCATTGTTTGTTAACCCCTGTTTTGATGTTAGGCCTTCCATTGGTGGCCGAAAAGTTTAATAACCCAATC
>JANNCH010000307.1:0-2521 GCA_031386315.1 Pseudobdellovibrionaceae bacterium | reverse complement strand
AACACGGCAGCCACGGCCAACGTTGCCGCCGTGGCTGCAGGTAGGATTTCCATGGATCCGTCATAGGCAGCCTGCGCTGCCGATTTACCCATTCTATGATGTCGAACGATATTTTCAAGAAGCATGATCGCATCATCTACGACTATGGATATTGCCAAAGTTAACGCCATTAATGTAAAAAGATTCAGCGTAAAACCAGAAAAATAAATGACTGTAAATGTACCAACAATTGAAGTCGGAATAGAAAACAAAATGTTAATGGCGGCTTGCCAGCTACCTAAAAATAGAAAACAAACTAAAATAGTCACAATGGCTGCTACGGCTAATTTTTCATAGGTCGTATCAACCACCGCTTTTGTCGAGCGGCTCATGTCCATATTTACTTTGAGCGTATAGCCCTCTGGCAATTGTTTTTGTAGTTGGTCCACTTTGTCATGGACTGCTTTGGCAAGTGCTACTTCGTTGAAGCCACGTTGTTTTCTTAGACCAATTCCAACGCCTTCTAATCCGTTGGCGCGAACTTTTCGGCGTATATCGCTGAGACCATCCTCAACGCGAGCGACATCTTCGATATAAAGTTTTAAGTTCGGGTTTTGAATGGCCCCGCTGCCACGTCGGATGATGCGGATTTTTCCAATTTCTTCCGGTGTTGCGGCCTCGCCCACAAGTCGCAAACGAATCTCTTGGTTATCACCTACAAATTGCCCGGCTGCAGACTCTAGATGTTGGCTTTGCAAAGTACTAATGATGTCGACCACTGTGATATCAAGCTTTTTCATCTTAGCGGGGTCTGGCCAAATTCTAATATTTCGCTCAGGGAAGCCATTGATATTCACTTCACCGATCCCCGGTATAAAGCGGAACTGATCTAATAAGAAAGTATCCAACCAACCTAACACTTCACGAATAGGTTTATCAGAAAATACTCCAATGAAAATAAATGGAGATTCTTCTGGATTGGTTTTACGAATTGTTGGTGCATCCACGCCCGTTGGCAATCGCATGCGACTGAGCGCCGTATGAACCTCTTGCAGTGCAACGTCCACATTTTGTTTTATATCTAGGTCTAAGGTGACGGATCCCCCACCCTGACGAATGGATGAACGCATTTGCTTCACGCCTTCAATACCTAAGAGGCGCTCTTCAATGGGCTCGATCAGTTCGGATTCTACAACCTGTGGTGATGCCCCTTCGTAATTCACTGATATTGAAAGTACCGGAAAATCTATATCTGGCAGCTGACTGACACCCAATCGATTGGCACAGATGGCACCAAAGATAATTAATGCCGACATAAGGACCCAAGCAAACACAGGACGACGAATAGAGATGGCTATTAAATTCATAGCCCTAGGATGAACTTTTTCAGCAACACTGTCTAATAGAAAAGCCAGACGGCAGAGCGCCAATCCATGATTTCTTTTCCACCTTTTTTACACAATTTACTCAGAATCAATCAGGACTAAAGACACAAAAATGAAAGTCTCACTCAGATGATGCAATATTTTTTTTCTACACAAAACTTTCTGGACTCTCGAAAGTCCATACTCCCCGCCGATAAGTTAGTGTTCAGCACATCGGTTACTGCAACATACTTATGGAGTGAAAATGGATTTTTCTCTGCAAAAATTTAGAAAAGTATTGCTGTTTTTATCTCTGCCTATCGCACTGACCTCATGCGGAAAAGCCAGTCACTTCAGTTATGGCGATAGCGCCGAAAACTGGGATCAACAAAATCTTGCGACCCCTGACCATGAACACAATGAAGACATCGAAAGCAACACGGATTTGCCCGATGAATTGCAAGAGCTCGGCTGTGTGCGTGCAAACTCTACACAAGTCAGCGTTATAAACAGTGGCAACAATTTGAAGAATGAATTTCTCAATTATTGCCTTAAAAACACGGGCAATTCTAGTTGGTGCCAACAGCTGGTTCGCCCAAATCCAGATAGCAAAGGTATTTTTAGTTGCACCTATGGCAGTAGCCAAGTTCATCAGCTTATATATCCAGATAAAAATATTTGGGCTTACCCAATAGGCGCTGTTCAATTGATTCAAAAACTACAACAACAGGGTTTGAAAGTTTGTGAAATCTATAACTGGTGGCGACCAGAACCCTACAACAAAAATGTTGGAGGCGCGGCCGGAAGGCATCCCTTCGGAACATCTGTCGATGTTCGCTTTTGCTCAAGCAGTGATGCCATAAAAGGATTTGATGAGCTCTGCAAATATCGCAAACAAGGTTTGATCAGAGCCATTGGATATTATGGTGGTGCCGGAGTCCACTTCGGTATTGGCGACAAAACGGCCAATACCTGGGGGCGAAACTGTCGATAGTTCATTTGCTTATTTAGCCAGAGTATCTTTAGCCTGATTCGAAGTCCCCTCAGAGGCTAGCGAACGCTGGTTATCACGATCACTCACAGCCACCTGCCAGGCTGGCAACGAGGCCAGTAATGGAGCTGCATCTAATTTAAACTGCGCTAAGGATTCAGCCGGGATGGGCTCTGCCGAGGGGAAT
>JANNCH010000276.1:0-2395 GCA_031386315.1 Pseudobdellovibrionaceae bacterium | reverse complement strand
CTTTTCGCACATCATCGCCAATCGCAAATGGTATCGCCGCGAGGCGCGAGTGATCAAAAAGTCATCGGGACTTCGCTCGTTTGGCGACGCGCAGGGTTTTAGAATTCCGCAAGCAGATGGATCATGGCGCAAGGCCCGTGCGGCGCTCTCGAGTGCCCACATCAATCACTATGGATGGGTAAGACCCATTGCGACCATGATTGCCAAAACAAATTCGTTCAATCGCCTTTGGCATGGAGACGGCGCCAAAAAAGTTGGCACCGAGGATTTGCTCTACGTTAAACAGTTTGGGGTACGCCGCTTTGAGGGAGCGCTACCGATTTATATTCGCGAACGTGCAAGACAACTAGAAAGCTACGATCCGTTTGCTGACCAAAAAGTTACTAACTGGGCGCAGTATTTATCCCTTTGGTCGGCCGACTTAATAGAGCGCACCACCGGTTGGCGCATTGGCGAATACTCTAGCTACAAATACACTAAGAAATACTAAATTTGCCACAATTCCCATGGTGTCGCAAGTTAGTTACCGGCGAATGGCTTGCAAAAAAATTTTACAATGACAAGATCTTACTTAATGCGAGCATGGAAACATTAGAAAACTCCGGAAACAACGTTAGTTTGCACACGTCTGTTCAGATACCCGGCACCCGCATTTTTGACTTCGAATAAGATAATTTGTGACCACGATGTCTCGTAAAAACGGGCTCATCGGGATCGAAGCCACTCCGTAGATCCGTAGTGTAGAATTCTATGTTCAACACTATTCGATGCTCCTAAAATCGAGCTTTACAGCTATTGATTGGAATCGTTGGCACTTTTGCAGGCAGATTTGTGCAGGGTGATCTGAGCAGGGACCGTTTATGGCGATTTGTCATAGGACCAGGACCGTCTTTGTTTTGGTCCTGTTTTAAATGAAACTCCATTAAAATTGACCTTGCTGTATTAACCCCATATAGACGACCGACATCTGCGGTGAATCATAGGCAAGCTCGGTTACGTGACTCTGGATAATCAAGCATCAAATCTTTTGCAACCTTTGCGCAAGACACGATCAGTCGCTTGGCACAATCGCCACGACCGACATCACTTCCGGAAAGTTCAATCAGATTTTTGCTAACGATGCCATTGCTCACGCTATCGTCGATCGACTCGTCAACGAAGCCGAGGTCTTCTTTCTAGAGGGACCAAGTTATAGGGAACACCAACGAAAAGAAAAATCTAAAAATCGGATGAAGTAACATCCCCCACTGGGCCGTCACTTGAATCAAGGGCGGCTCGGATCTGACTTGCCTGGCTCTTGTTAGCTCGGTACTTGCCGACCTATGCCCGAAGCGGCAAGTGGTCCGTCTGAAAAATGCCACAAACGGTCCCATGGTCCCAGCCAAATTGCCATAAATGGTCCCTATTCAACGTGCCCTTCACAGGCAGATTCCCAAAATAAATTATTTGTTTCGTTAGACGTGATCCTTCGCAAGGATAAATGATGCTTTTGCAAGAGACGTTAGTTACTATACAACTATAATATGACTACAAAAATTCTTGCTCCAATATGTGTTGCCGTTGTCTTGTTTGGTATGTTTAGCCACGATGTTTACGCACAAGCACCCTTAAACGTGCCAGACTCAAATGAAGTAATTCCGGACACAATTGAATCAAAGAATCCATCAAAGAGCTGCAAACGAATACTTAAGCAACTATTATTAATAGGTACCGCAAGTACACTCGGATATGGGCTATATAAAAAAACCGAAATCGATGAAAACGCAAAAGATATAGTGCCTTACTTTTCAAATGACGAATTCTTAAAAACACTCAAAACAAGCAAGATTCCATCTGATATCTCTGATCGGGTGAAGGACGCCAAAGCTTTTTTAGCAATTGAATTCCCATTTTCAACAGGTATTTTCGATAGGAAGATGACTTACGCACAGTTTGGACATTCCCTAGGTCTAGTTTCTCGTAAAAAATTAGCCACACATTTACCAGAAGACTGGCAAACCAAAGCCACTCCAATGACATCTGAAATGGATTTTATGGTGAACCGAGACATGGATAAACTTGCATCACGCGATCCAACAGAAATTACTGCTTTTGAACAAGCTCTGAATAGCGTTCCCAAAGATGTAGACGAACTAAATTCTTACTACCGTGACGTGAAGACACATGCCGACCTAAGGCAAGCAACGCATAAAGCCTCTCAGCCATTGGTGCTTTGGTTGATTGCACAACCCAATCAATCCGTATCCCATATGCAGTTGCTCAATGAGGCATTGTCCTTATACGATCAAGACTTAGGCTTGGCTTTAGGCATTGTTGGGGAACTTTTCAATGCCGAGCGTGAGTATGCGGAACCTAGAAAAACTAATGCTATTTTTGCGAATAAAATGAAACCCTT
>JANNCH010000244.1:0-1529 GCA_031386315.1 Pseudobdellovibrionaceae bacterium | reverse complement strand
GGCAATCAAACTCGCCGTAGCGATGCCTTTGGGGATAATCGCCGCTGGTACGGGTGCTATTTTTACAGAATTTTGCGTGCCGTGTTGTTCGCAGTGACGACAAGCGTATTTTAAGCGCACTTGCTTAATCACTTTTATAGTGGCTGGAATAAACTCAAGTTTTTCATTGGATTCTTCGCCCATGTTATGGAGTTCATAGCCACAGCAAGTGCAGGTTTTTTCTACTTCAGGAATATCGATAATGACCGTTTCACGCGGTAAATCCGCTGGTAACGGTTTGCGTATTGGTTTTTGACGTGGCTTAGCAATTACTTCGGTTTCAGTTTCATCGACACCAACTGTTTCTTCAACCGTCTCGGCATTGATGGCTTCGGCTTCATTAAACAACTGGCTTTGGTAAGGGTTAGTCTCTGAGCTGCTGCCAAAACGGTGCTGCTGTGATAGGTGCCATTGTTCTAGCAGATAGCTATATTTCTTCTGCCAGATTTGTATCTCTAATTGCATATCGCTTAGCATTTGCTTAAGCAAAACAGGGTCATTAGGGAGTAAGTTAACGTCTTTTTTCATGTGTTCAATGATACACTAAAAAACAACGTTAGAACAGGTTTTTATCCTTAAAAACCATCGTATTATGGGTTTTTATCAAGGAAATATCCGCGCCCGATAACAGCCATTCCCATTGTTGTTGTGTCAGCGTTAACACGGAGAATTCAGCCTTTTTAGGCCAGGCGAACTTGTCTTTCTCTAACCGTTTATACCATAAGCAAAATCCCGTTTTATCCCAATACAACACTTTTATTCGATTCCGTTGCTGATTACAAAATACAAATAACGCACCACTTAATGGAGATAGTTGCATAGACAGTTCGACGATAGCCGATAATCCTGTAATCGACTTACGAAAATCCACCGCATCACGATGCAAATAAATCTGCTCAACATCGACAAACATACGCATCAGGTTAATTCCTTCAATAGCTGCGCTAACCATGCAGGGGTTACTGAGGGTGGGAAATCCAACATCGCATTGGCGTAAGTTAGCCGCAACATCGAATGGGATGGAGCAATTGCCAATACCTGAGATTTTTTAACAGCAATGAATGGAGAATCGAGCTTTGCTAAATGTTGTTTTTGCAGGCTAAAATACTTGGCGTTTTGTCTAATCTGCCGACAGAACTCAGCCGCAGTTAAACCACTATCACGTTGCTGCTGAATTAATTCTTGCCATTGGGCTTGTGTTCGTCTTGACATGGGTTTTCTCGCTGGGTGATGGAGGATCAGGTGAGAATAAATGAAGTGGAATATTATGCGTAGGTGTGGTTGGTGGGACGCTCACAATGAAAGAATTTAGCCTGACGAAGAAAGCGAAAGATGACTTTAAACATATTGCCAAATTTACGGAATATCGTTGGGGAAGAGAGCAGCGGAATATATACACGAAGCAATTTGACGATACATTTCATTTGTTGGCTGAGTCGCCCCTTGTAGGGACAACTTGCGATTATATTAAAATGGGCTATTACAAATTC
>JANNCH010000232.1:0-3855 GCA_031386315.1 Pseudobdellovibrionaceae bacterium | reverse complement strand
TGGCAAATGGATGCGCGATAAATGGGCTTACAGAAGCCGCATTTCAAGGATGCATTTGATGGGTATCAGCTTGGGCGGTAGCGCCGCGGTTTTCGGCGCAGCTTATAATGATACATATAAAAAAGCCTATGGTAAGAATCTTTTCAATTCAGTGGCAGCTATTTGCCCAGTGATCAGTTTGCGTACGACTTTGGATTATCTTTATAGTTCACCTGCTCTGGGACAAGTTTTCTGGTATAAAACTAGACAACATTTATTAGGAGCGCGCGCTCACTTAACGGATGTTCCAGATATGATTTCTCAAACTAAAATTCCGTTGCAAGGTTTTATGGCTGGCTACCTTGGTGACTTGGCAGCGGCTTCGCTTTCTCGTCGCGGTATCGCGATGACTCGTGATCAGTATTTCTACAACAATGATTTCTGGAGTTTAAAAACGATTCCAACGACTCCCACATTGGTTTGGGGTTCTAAAAATGATCCCGTCGTGAATTACAACATCAACGCCAATCGTGCTGACGGATACTTTGCGGGCTCTAAATACTCGGGCGTGCTAGGGCTTGAAGATGGTAGCCACTGTGCCTTTGCTTCAGCCTATGGGTCCGCGGCATCGGCGGCGGTTTTAAGAACTTTCGTTTTGAAAAACAGCCCTGAGTTCATCACTTCGCAGTATACTAAGAACAGCACCAAAGTCAGCGTGGCTTTGACTAAGCTCACTTCAAAAGAAGTGCACGTGACCCAAGCTTGGGAATTCACGAAAGATTCTGACAAAGTTGTTTTGAGCTTCAAAGTTTTTGATGGCTCTGACTCAACTTGTGCTTCGAAAGGCCCATGGAGTGCTAGTGAGGACTGCAAGACCACTCACCGCTTCACTTACCCTGTGTCTGCTTTTAAATCCCTTGGTGCCCGTATGCCCGCGACAGAGACTGAGGCTCAGGCTTTGACTCGTGAGTTTAATACGAAGGTGGAGTTTAGAACTAGTAAGACTCCGCTCAACGGGACGAACAGTAGCGAGATTTATGCTAGCTGGAGAGCTGGGTACTGATTCATCTCTTATAAGTATTTTATCTAAGAGTTTATGCAAAAACGGAGTTCAACTCCGTTTTTGCATTTTTAGAACTAAATTGTAGAAATTTAGATACCTGCGATCGGGAACAAAAATTCGTCCAATCCACCAAAAACGTCCTATGTTATTGAGATCATAAGACTAAGTAAACTTTAATTATTTTCTTTATCTACCTATATCTGCTTGGTATTTTATGGTATTATAATAATACCATATTAATAGGGACGAAAATGGATGACATTCTATCTGCGGCACTAGCTCAACTTGATCAAGAGTTAGCAAAACGAAAACTAACTATTCACATTGTCATCTGCGGTGCCTATGCCATTCATTTGCTTGGGTATTCACGCGCTGAATACACTTTAGACGTGGACAGTATCACCGAACTGAACTCTAACGAGGTCAAACAGATTATTAAAGAGGTCGGGCAAAAATTAGGCCTTGGCCCTCATTGGCTGAATGAGCAAGCAAGCAACCACCCGCCAGCGAATGCTTCGAAGAAAATTTTATCAGACTTTGAGGAGACCCTTCATGATCTCAAAAAATCACAAAATAAAATGAGCGATATAGAGTTTAAACAGATGGCTTATTACTTTGGAATAGCCATTCAAGCTGACCTTGTAAATATCGCGCAGAAAAATCTAAGTCTGACTTTCATGGATATCGAGATCTTTTTTTTATCCGGGACACTTCAACTTAAAAGCTCAAGAATAGCAGAAAGCTTTCTTTGCTGGCTTCTGACGTTTGGCCACCTCTTAAGTCCTGCAAAAATTAGACGACTTATACTAGCAGGATATAACTTCGATCATGCGATACTTGGCGGGTTTATAGAATTTTTAACTGAAAATAACATCATGTCGAATCAATGGAAGATCGTCAGACCCTTTTGCAAAAAAATGTCCTTCTCTCAGCAGCTTCTTGATGGGCCGACACCTCGATCACAATCTTCCTATTTTTTGAAGTACCGGATTATTGCTCCACAATTTCAGCTGAACACTCATAAATTCTTACTTCCAGTAACCATGATCTATAAAAATTGTTTAGAGCTTAGAAATCGTGCACTTTTTGGATCGGTCGTAAACGCAGATGTTGCAAGCTATTTGCAAAAGAATCCTGACAGCACTGCTTACCAAATAGCTAAAAATACGCATCATCACAAAGCTCGTGTCTTTGAGGTTTATGAGGACGTACTGGCTGCGGGATGAGTAAAGTTTATGATAGCGCGTGCAAAAGCAGAGTTCAACTCCACTCTCACTTGAAGACACATAAGCTATTGTAAATACTAAATATTACAATATGCACAGAATCGCTGAATGGGCCCAGCACACTCACTCGAGAGCTTAAAACGAACTTAGATCTAATACTCCCAAAGCACCCGATCGGGATCAAAGTCATGTTTGATTTGATTTGAGGATTTTTCGCACCCGTTCGGGAGCAAAGTCTGCTATATTTGAGATAAGCCACTCATGATACCGTACGGGAGCAGGAGTAACCAATTGCGCAAAGAAATAAAAAAACAAGTGATATCAGTATTTTAGTTCTTAAAACACGACACAAAAAGGGACTCACTCAAGAAAAAGCTGCGGCCCTCGCCGGCGTCGGACGCCGTTTTTTTTCTGAACTAGAGAGGGGCGAAAAAGACTCTCTAGATCTAGGCAAAGTACTACAGGTACTGCGTCGGTTTGGCATCAAAGTCAGCCTCGAGGCCAACATTGAAGACTAAAGAGCTGCATCTCTACTTCGATGAGCAAGATATTGGCACTCTGCGAGAAGGCTCTAACCATCTAATTGAATTTTCATACAACGAAAGCTGGCTTAGTACTGCCAACAACTTTGCCATTTCTCAATCGCTACCCTTGCGATCGAAAACTTATTTACAAGAGGCACAAAATTATTTTTCAAACTTACTGCCTGAAGGCGATGTGCGCGTTGCGATTGCTAGCAAGCTAGGCGTATCTGCTGAAAATGATTTTCGTCTTTTAGAAGCACTTGGTGGCGAGTGCGCCGGCGCGTTTAGCATTGGCAAAGTGCCCGCTGGACAACAAAATAGTTATACAGAGGTCAGCGCAAAAAGTCTTAAAAAAATGTTTTCTGACAAAGATTCTATCTTTTCAATTCTGCAAGCAGAAAGTAATGACATACGTCTTTCACTTGCCGGCGCACAGGATAAAATTCCGGTGCTTTTTGAAAATGATCGTTTCTTTCTGCCACAAGGTAATTCTGCGAGCTCACATATTTTAAAATTACCAAGCCACCGATTTAAACATTTGCCAGAAAACGAATGCCTCGGGGGATTATTTGCAAGCAAGATGGGACTAGAATTTGCGCCACCAAAACTTGTCGATCTTGATGGCATCAAAGCCTATCTCATAGAGCGCTATGACCGCATCAAGACCGCGTCCGGCTACAAGCGCCTGCATCAAGAAGATTTTTGCCAAGCACTCGGTTACAGCTACAAAGTAAAATATGAAAAAGATGATGGCCCCAGCTTTCAACAAAGTTACCAGTGCCTCGAGTCGTGCAGTTCCTTATTACCTGAAGATTTAGAAAGGCTGATCAAGTGGCTTATTTTTAATGTCCTTGTTGGCAATTGCGATGCTCACGCAAAGAACATCTCTATTTTAAGATCTGCCCAAGGCACCTGGCGCCTGAGCCCTCACTACGATATTGTTGCAACACGGGCTTATCCAAAAATTTCAACGACTTTAGCCATGAGTATCGGCGGGGCCACAGACTCTGGGGCTATCACAGGAACGCATTGGAAGAAATTAGCCAAGGATGTCCAAATGGGC
>JANNCH010000215.1:0-2085 GCA_031386315.1 Pseudobdellovibrionaceae bacterium | reverse complement strand
GTAAAAACAAAACTCGACAGCCGACCTTTAGAATCAGTTTCACTGGCACAGGTGCACTTTTCATCAATGCTTCAATATGTTTTTCTGAACCAAAATAAATAGAGTCAATAATCACTTCATCGCATTCAATTTCACTGAGTTTTTTTTGATTGAAATTTTCAGACTGGTCACGACGTGGAAACAACCTGGTACCCGGATGCTCTTGATTGTGTTCAACCATTTTGTGATTCAAGAAACTGCGCACGCGGTCGCTGACTTGACCATTTCGCACATCGCCTAAAATATTTAAGAAGTCATTGTCATGCACTCGTTGATTGTGTGAAAGCAGACAATTTTGGAAGCCGCTTTTTTCCCACACGGGGCTTAGAAAGCACCAATCACGGGCACCCGTTCGAGTCACCGGTGGAAGTTGTGCAAAATCACCCACAACAATCATACGCATTCCGCCCCACGGCAGTTGCGAATCACGGGCTCTTTGCGCCAAGGTTTCTGCGACGGCCAAGGCCATTCCGGGGATCATAGAAACTTCGTCAATAATGACACCTTCGACATTACGAAGACGTGCCATCAATTTTTTGTCTTTGAGCGCACGGTCTAAAGTTGCGTCTGGCCCGCCATCCATTATACCCAATCCAAAAAAACTATGGAATGTGCGACCGCCCAATAAAACAGCTGCAGCCCCGGTGCTTGCTAAAATAGGCATTAATTTAGGCTCGAGCTCGTACATGAAGTAACGAATCAGAAAACTTTTTCCGCTACCCGCGCCACCTGTCAAAAAAACATTGTCGCCTGAACGCAAAAGTTCCAGCGCGCGGGTTTGTTCTTGAGAAAGTTCGATATCGGCGTGTTTTTTCATGGGATCCCATCATGACTTTAAACCCTTACTTTGACAAGCGCGCTTTCAAAAGCCGCTACATTGCCTGCCATGGGCCAAAACCCTGACGCACCCCTCAAAATATACCATCGCTACTTTAGTCTTGTTTTTAATGACAGGACTGCTATAAGCTTGTGTATGAAACGCACCTCCCTAAGTGCTAAAAGTCCGCTGCTTAAAAAGCCGCTGCGTGATAAACGCGGCGGCGCTATTTCTTTGCAATCTCAGGATCCGCGCATGAAACCCCTGAAACAATTTGGTGGCTCGCTTTTAAAGAAAAGCAATCCGAAGGTAGCTCGCACTCTATCGACAAAACATGCTATGCATTTAGTTTTAAAAAGCTCTATGGCGGTGGGCAAATACTCGATGCGTTCGGCTAAAAATCAAAAGTTAGTGGCTCAACTGCTTCGCAAAGTGGCACAACAATATGGAATACGTATTGTTGAATTTGCCAACATGGGTAACCACCTACAATTATTGATTCAGCTTCCACAAAGACAGGCATTTGCACCCTTTATACGCTCGATCACTGGTGGCATTGCTCAAAAAATTACAGGCGCCACTAAAATCAATTCGATAAAGAAAATCATGAACGATAGCACGCATGCTGAACTTGAAAAGTTCTGGGACTTTCGGCCATGGAGCCGTCTAGTTGAAACCAAAAAGACTTACCGTCTAGCGACGGACGTTTTAATTCATATGTATTTAGAATCCATAGCCATGATCACGGCTAGGTCCCGCGACTACCATCGACACTTCAAAGAGACTCCGACTTAGGGCCTATATGACCTAGTCGCGATAGGATGATTGCTTGCCACGCCCATGCGACGGGCGCAAAATATTGCTTTCTGCAAATGCAAAAGGAGAACCTTAATGAAACCGCTTACTTCAGTCGTGGTGCTAATAACCTCAGTCTTGATCACTTCGATCGCCTTAAACACTCAAGCTGCCGAGCCCACATCTGTGATTCCGCCAAAGCGCGAATTCCCGCTCAGCACAAGCGTGAGTCCATGCGAAGACTTCCATAAATATGTTTGCTCAGAGGTCGAAGCCGCGTTCAAATTGCGCGACGACCGCAGTCATCACACATTTGCATTCAGTGATTCAAGTGAAAGACTGCTTGAAAGCAAAAAAGATTTCATGAAAAATCTTCCGAAAGAAAAAAGGCTGACCCCGCGCGCACAGCAAGCCAAAGACTTCTACATGGGCTG
>JANNCH010000211.1:0-1660 GCA_031386315.1 Pseudobdellovibrionaceae bacterium | reverse complement strand
AGAAAAACTTCCAACTTGAATCTAAATCGACATCAAGAGTCGCTGCTGGCGACAGTGGAGCTGCAGTTTTTGCTACAATCAACGGGCAAAGTTATTTAATCGGGATTGTCAAAGGAAACGCCCAAACTGGATTCAGCAATTGGGATGTGATTACATTGATTCAGAATAGACTAAATTAGTTTTTCATTCAGATATTTTTATATTTTTAGTAACTTCAAAATTATAGGGGACAAAGTAATTGCGGTAATTGATTTTTAACTGCGGCAAACCATCCTTTTAGCATATCCTTTGAAGTTGATTCGCAAAAGTCGATTGCATTATTCATACACGAATCAGATGAAGATCCTAAATCCAAGCTTCCGTTATTTGTCAATATCAGTGCGTAACCATATTTATAAACCTGACTGCAAGATTGACCTTCAGGTTGTTTATTTTCAATTTTACAAACGCTTGATGATTCAATAATGTTGCGCAACTCGGTTAATAAATTTTCAGATAGGCAATATTTTTCAATTGTGGCGGTAACTTGAACTGATTTTAAAATTTCACCTGATACATAATCCACAACATACGAATTTTGACTGACAAGAGTAAAATTTTTTGAATTTTGCTGAACTACCGTGTTCTCGCTAGTTAAAAATGTTATTGATTGAACCTTTTCGTTAGCGAGCATTGAAATCTGATTTGAATTTCCAGAGGGGATCGAATTTTCTTTGGGATACGAGCAATTCTGATAGCTGAATAAAATGATTCCAGATAAAATGAAACCTATATGAATTTTTCTCATGCAGCCTTCTTTTCTGTATCCGCTGCAGACAATTCTATTTTTACACCGCATTCACTACAAAACTTAGCGGCTGACATCATAACATGTTTACATGCCGCACATTCAACTCCGCCAATAACAAGCAATTTCTTTTGGGGAACATCTTCTTGTTCGTGAATATCGATTATATTTTTTTCGTTCCACTTTTCAATTTCACGAATCAAACGCCATGAATTAAACAAATTCTTAAATTCCTTAAGCTCGAACTGTAAAAGCACTTGATTATTCGAAACAGGCTTTCGTTTACAAAATAATCCCGCTGTTTCTAAAGCCGTCAGCTGACCTGAACCGAAACTGATCCCATAGTCTTTGAAAAAATCTGTCACTTCGTTTAGATCACGACTGATTACCCCAGCTTTATCAACTTCAGATTTTTCAAAAGCCATTAATAAAATATTCAAAACATTATAGTTAATTTCGTCAGGTTTTAACAAATTCTGTTTGTTACCTTTGTAATAATAATACTGATAAAATTCAAAAAAAGATTCTAATGCTGCCAAGTCATAAATTTTAAATGCTGCAATTTCTGTTTTGGATAGCACATCGTCTTCATCTTTCGGAGTCATCACATATTCTGCAAGCTTAAGTTTAACCAAAATTTGCGTCACTTGCTCTGTTCGTTTTAGACTTTCTCCAAAAATACGCTGTGCATATTGCCGAAGCGTCATCCAGTCTACTTTACAGCTAGCTCCTTCGATAATACCTTTATGTTTCATTGAATGATAAATAATCCCAACTTTGTCTCCATTCCTGAGGGGGTAACATTCTTTGCTATTGCCCTTTTTTCATGTCCCTATGAAAATGTTTTGTAAAACTCACCCAATTTGTTTTTAT
>JANNCH010000194.1:0-16588 GCA_031386315.1 Pseudobdellovibrionaceae bacterium | reverse complement strand
AAAAAAATTAATTCAAAACAAAAAGCAATAGTGTTTGCAAACATATAAAAATACATTTTGTAAAGATTTGCTAAAAAAATTGAAAACGCCCTCGGTAGCTCTAAAAAGCGCATGATATTTATTATCGGCGGGGCCTACGGCGTAAATGAAGAAGTCAAAAAACGCGCAGATTTAAAAGTAAGCCTGTCTGCTATGACGATGAATCACATTATGGCCCAGGCGGTTTCGCTAGAGCAAATCTATCGTGCATTTACGATTATTAAAAATCTTCCCTATCACAATAGTTAAATCTGCGGCATATATATTGATCAGAACGCGGTAAATGACAAAAGGATAACTATGTTTTTGTTAGGGCTCCGGGCCTGTTTAAACTGCGGATCTTTCGCCGTCCAAAAAAGTTTTCTATGTACTTATTGTGAAAGCAAATTATTAGACGCGAACTTCTGTGGACTTGAGCAAAGCAATGAGAAAGGTCTATCTGTTTACTCTCTCTTTGATTGGGCACCGCAACAGAGCGACCTGCTTTCGAACCTTTTGTTAAGTTTAAAGGGGCCCAATCAAGCAGCTGCATGGGCAGGATGGAGCAAACACTTTTGGCTACAACGGGCCTTACACCTTTCACACGAAGGCCCGATCGTTTTTATTCCAGCAGCTAGTTCCAGCGGAAAAACTGACCACGCCGCTCACTTTTCTCAGGCACTTGCACAGCTATCTGGAGGTGGGTGGATGAATGTCTTACAGAAGACGACAAAGTCTCATCAAAAGCATCAAAATCGTGATCAACGTGCGGGCGTAAACATCGGATGTCATGTAAAAAATGCAGCCATATCCAATGAGGTTCTTTACGTCTTAGTTGATGACGTGCTCACCACGGGCTCTACAGCGTTATCCAGCTTTGAAGCACTGGGAAAACCTAAAAATTTTGAAGTATGGTCACTGGCCAAGAGGAGCCTCTCTTGCGGGGTGTCCATGGATCTGCTATAAGGTCGCAATGATAATATCTAAATTCTTGCTTTCACTTGCTTTCCTGCTACCAACACAGACTTTTGCTAAAAGTGGTTTTAGCACCCAACTATTGAGCGTTGTTGATAGTTACAATGCTTCAAAACTTGTGACTATGAAGGTTTTGAAAGTCGTGAAATCAGAGGTGCTCGATAAAAAAACCGAGTACTCCGGCACGATCTCACTCTCTAAAGAAAAATTCAGACTTGATACCGAAACCCCAGACAAAGCGCTTATACTTTTTGATGGTAAAGTTATGTGGAGCATCCAATATCCACCAAAAGAGTTTGGCGGCAGCGCTCAAGTTTTAAAATCAAAGTTGAGCAAACAGAATCGTTCGCAAATTCTACTTTCTGCATTGCTTGATAAGTCTTCTCTGAAAGAGAACTTCAAAGTGACTAGCGAAGAACTTAAAAAATCAGAAGCTTTGATTACTATCATGCCACTGACAACTGACTTAACAGTTAAAAAAATCACACTGACGATAGATACAAAAAGTAAATTGCTAAAGCAAATTTCATACGACGATGAAATTGGAAATCTAACGACAATGACGTTCTCAGAAATTAAGTTCCCATCGAATATTCCTAAAAATTTATTTAAGGCGCAAATTCCAAAAGATGCACAGGTGACCGAGCTATGAAACAGACGAATACCGAAAACAAAAAAGTTCACTTTATCAGTCTTGGCTGTCCAAAGAACTTAGTTGATAGTGAAATCATGGCAGGCACGTTGATGAAAGACGGCTACGAAGTTGTGGGCGATCATGAATCCGCAGACACGGTGATTGTGAACACATGTGGTTTTATCGAAGACTCTAAAAAAGAGTCTATTCAAAAAATTATTGAGATGGGCGACCTTAAGCAAGAGGGCAAAATCAAAAAACTGGTTGTTGCTGGGTGCTTGACCCAAAGGTATAAAACCGATCTTGTGGATGGTTTACCAGAAGCAGATTTGTTTATCGGCTCGGGCGAGTTTCAAAACATCGCTAAAATTTTAAAAGAAAACGAAAAAGGCAGCGAGCAAAAAACTTTCTTCAATTTGCCAACATACTTGCAAGAAGAAAGCACTCCGCGAGTGAACTCGCAGCCCGGTCACCGTGCTTATTTAAAAATCTCTGAAGGTTGCATGAAGCGTTGTGCTTTCTGTGCAATCCCATTGATTCGTGGAAACCTACAATCTCGTACTGTTTCGAGCGTTGTAAAAGAAGCCAAAGAGCTTGCTGCCCAAGGCGTAAAAGAGCTTATAATCATTAGCCATGACTTCACTGACTACGGCTGGGATTTGCGTCGTAAGAACCCTGAGTCAAAAGACAGTCCAATTGAATTGCTACGTGCACTTGATCAAGTGGAGGGCATTCAATGGATTCGTTTGCTTTATCTATATCCAGATGGAATCACGCCTGACATGATTCAACTTATGAAAACAAGCAAAAAGCTTGTGAAGTATTTTGATATGCCTTTGCAACACATCAACAATGATGTTTTGAAGCGCATGAATCGCAAAATGACTCGTGAAGAAGTTGAAACTGTTTTGATGAATATTCGTGAAAATATTCCGGATGCAGTTATTCGCACGCAGTTCATCGTGGGCTTCCCCGGCGAAACAGAAGAGCAATTTGAAGAATTGCTAGGGTTTATCGCGGATCAACAGTTTGATCGTGTTGGTTGCTTTAAATATTCGCCCGAAGAAAGCACTCCAGGTGGCAAAATGGTAGATCAAATTGACGAAGAAACTAAAGAGCGTCGCTTTGCAGCTGTTATGGAAATTCAACAGAATATCTCTCGCGAAAAGCACCGTGAGTTCATTGGAAAAACCGTTGAGGTTCTTGTCGAAGGACTGAGCGAAGAAACCGAGTTGCTGTTGCAAGGTCGTACTTCTCAGCAGGCACCTGAAATTGATGGTGTTGTTTTGATTAACGATGGACAGGCCGCTATCGGTAGCATGGTGAAGGTGTTAATCACTGACAGTATGGAATACGATCTCATTGGCGAGATTGTGACCGAGCACTAGAGATGACTGAGCTGAACCCAAAGAATCTATTAGTTATGTGCTTCGATTCATTAGGTGCTGCATACCAAGCTGTTCAGCTTGCTGGTGAGGATATCGATGTTTTAGAAGTTTTCCCGGTGGGTTCGCGAGGCCATTTGATTTTTAGTTCTGAAAAGCCACTGAATAATTTGTTTGTAGCAATCTTTGAAGCGCTCAAGTCACATGTACTTCACGCAAGCCACATAGAAAAATGCCCAGCAAAGGTGCTCAGGGCTTATCTGAGTGTTGAAAATGCTCAGGTGGACAAACACTTGGTCTTGATTGAAGCGACTTACGTGGGCGACCTAGTGAGCGCTGCAGCTGACGGGGTAAATAGTGGACTTAAAGTTGTGGATCTTCGCATGTTGCGAGGGGCTTCTAGTTCATCATATATGTTTTTAACAGGGGATGAATTCGCCCTACAAAAGCTCTCTGAAAAATCAAAGCTAAAAGCGACCCTGATTAAAAATGTAAACCAGCATATACTTAATCTATTCAACATCTAAAATTTAGTTAGCGTAAGAACAGCCTTCAGCGCTATCTGCGAATTTTTTAGACCAGTCCATATTCTTAGAACCATTCAATTGTGTTGCAGCCTTTCGAAACAAGGGTGCAATTTTGCGGTCGTATTTACATGCAGTTTTGAATGCAAGCCAAGCGGCTTCAAATTTTTGTAGTTCAAAAGAGCTGACCGCAACACCTGTCCAGCAGCGCGCTGATTTTTCATCAGCAATAGTGCATGCTTTATAGTATAAAAGAGCATCCACATAGTTTTTTTGCTCTTCAAGTGCTTTGGCGTAGGTGTATTGTGCGTATTCAGATTTCGCGAAATTGCTCGCTGCTGCTTTCAAAGACTTTTCGGCCTCAGCATCATCACCAGTTCCTTTGTAGCTAAGCCCTAGGTTGACCTGGCTATCGACATCATTGGGGTCTTTTAAGATAGCCTCTTTGCAAGTTACAAGGGCGGCCTCAAATGTTCCATCATTCAAGTTGATATCACAAAGTTTTGCGAAATATTTAGAACGTTTGCCAATATTGTCGATCATGTCTTGATATAACATGCGCAGCTCATAAAAGTTTTTTCGGCCTTCATAGTACTTAGATAGGCCCAAATAAGGGGGCTCAAACTTTGGGTTGATCTCAATGGCTGTTTTAAAGCTTTCAAGTGTTTCGGTATTTTTATTTTTTAAAATGTAAGCATTGCCCAGAAGGTAAAAGGCCTCGTAATTTTTTGGATCTTTTGCAGTTAAAATATTAAGGGCCTTGATCATTTGATCTGGTTCTTTTCTTTGTTCATGGGCGCGAGCTAACAGAAGCAAACCGCTATGATCAATTTTTTCGACGTACTTCCAAAGTAAGGCGGTTGTCTTTTCAGTCTCATCGATTTTATAAAGTTCTTCTGCGAGCTGTTGAATCAGATGAATTTTTTTAGGATCTTTGCGGATGTCAGCTTTCAGGCGTTCAATTTTTTGAGCATTTTTTGAAGTGGCCGGTACGGTGACGTTGACTGTGGGCTCGGGTGGAAGTTCAGGCTTGATCACCGTTGGTAGCGTGGGTGCTTCCGCAGCGACAGGTGCTTTTGGCGCAATAACAGCGTCTACTTTGGGTTTTTCAGGCTTTTTTACCTGTGCTTTGGGCGAGGAAATGGCCATGGGTTTTTCGAATGCCGGGGTAGAGCCGCTCTGAGCTCTACAAACGGCTAAAAATGAGACATTAAGAATGAGCATAACCGTGAGGAATGTTTTCATATGATATATTATTATCTAAATGCGTCTAAGAATAAAGTCCGAATCAGGTCAAGCAGCAACTGAATACATTCTGTTGCTGGTAGTTACGGTGGGCCTGGTACTGGCACTCGTTACACAATTCTTTAAACCCCTACAAAGCTTCATTGATTCCTACTTGGGTGATTACACAGCTTGTTTATTACAGACGGGTGAGCTGCCGTCATTCGGGGGTGAATCCACAGTAGCCGCTGATGAGGGCTGTGAAACTAAATTTGCCCCAGGGACTTTGGCCAACGGACGACCACCCTTAGATAGCGTTGGTGGAAGTAAATCAGGCAACGGCAAAAACGGTTCTTCATCCCGCGGCAGTGGCGCGGCTGAAGGTGCAGGATATGCGGGTTCGTCCTCTAGAGGTGGGTCTAATCGTATGTTCAATTCGTCACGCGGCACGAAGAGTGGGGATGCGGGTGGCGCTGATGCGAGCAAGACCACCGAAATCGCTGTTGAAGGTGGTGGTGCGGGAAGTTTTTTTAATACAAGTTCCTCAGGAACCATCATCATTCGTCGAAACAAGACTGTTGCGGTTTCAGGGGCTCAATTTTCAGCAGAAATGAAAAAGAAAATAGAAAAGAAGCAAGCCGGTGCACGCCGAGTTGTTGCAACCGATGGTCTGAGCACTCCCCCTAAGAAAATTGCTATCAAAAAGCCCGAAAGAAAGATCGACTCAGTCGTTGAAGAAGAAGAGTTTACTATTGGGAATTTTATGCGAATGCTATTCATCATCGGTATTATTCTTGCCATCGTCGTCTTCGTAGGTGGGCAAGTATTACAAATGTCCAAAAACGGCGACAACTAGCAGGCTGTATCAAAGCTTTATAGCTGCGTTGGGTTTTTATAGTAGTGATCGGTGGATTCGTGAGTGGGGCCGCCCATGTGCACGCCTTTCAGATGGCCGTCGTGGCCATCTGACCACAGTACATCCTTAAACTCACTCCTGATTTTTCCTGATTCTATAGAGTTCTGATAGGGTACTATCAGAACTGCCGTTTGAGCCATTGGCTATAGTTAAAAGCAATATGCGAAGACGAAATCGGATTAGCAAAGATCTTGTCGAAGAAGCTTATCCACAATAGACCCACTAATTATAGAAAGATTCTAGTCGCGGTGCAGGTATATTTATTTCACAGAATTTTCTTAAGTTTTCCAAAGTCGAATTAAGTCTTGAAACACTTGGCACTTTGAATAATACAGGTTCCTCGGCATAACAAATGGTGGGGATCATTGGAAAACATCGTTGAGATCAATCGAACGAAGAAATTCAACTTGGAACAGGCAAGAGGCCTACTTCCTTTAGTATACAGACTATCAGAAGAGGCCGCCGACGAAGTTGGCGTTCATTTAAATCGACTTAAAGCCTATCCAGACAGAACACATCCCATTGCAATAGAAATTGACGCTGCTGTTAATAAAATTGTGGAAAAGTGGCAGTGTAAAATGGAAAAGCTAGGGGCCGAGCCCAAAGGGCTTTGGATGACTGATTTTGACAACGGATCTGGCTATTTTTGCTGGAAGTTTCCAGAGACCGAAATTAAATTTTGGCATGGCTACCAAGACGGCTTTTCTGGGCGTATAGTTATCGAATGAGAATTGCATTAGCACAGACAAACTCGATACTGGCCGATTTTAAATATAACTATGAAAAAATCCTTCAATTTGTAGAACAAGCTCATCAGCGTAAGTGTGAGCTTGTAGTTTTCCCTGAATGCGCACTTTTCGGATACCATCCCTTCGACTTACTTGAGCGTGAAAAAATCGTTGTTGAGCAAGAAAAATTTGTCGCGCAGATATCAAAAAAAATTCCCGCTGGCATAGCTGTTATTTTTGGTTTGATCACAAGAACCGGAAACAAAAAAGGCAAGCCGTATTACAATACCGCTGCATTGGTCATAAAAGGCAAAGCCCCCAAGTTTTTTCATAAAACACTACTGCCTACGGGTGATGTGTTTGATGAAGCTCGTTTTATCGAGCATGGGGACATGTCTAAGAATTTTTTTTCGCTGAACGGAAAAAAGTTTTTTCTATCTATCTGTGAAGATATCTGGGCATGGCCGGACAACAAGGGGATCTCCCCGTACAAAAAAAATCCTATAAAACAAATTAAAAAGAAAAAAGTCGACTTGGTTATCAACCTGAGTGCATCGCCATATTTTTTAAATAAACTAAAGCAGCGAGAATTTGTAGCGCTGCAAACGGCAAGGCACTTTGGTGCGCCGATTATGTATGTCAACTTAGTGGGTGCTCAGGATGAAATAATTTTCGATGGCGCAAGCTTTGTTTTAGATAAAAAAGGCAAAAAGATTTTAAGCCTTCAGTCATTTGAAGAGGACATCAATGTCTTTGATCTCGATACATTAGAGTCTTGGAATCAAACAAAAAAAATTTCAGAAAGCGAAGAGTTGCGTAAGGGCCTAGTTTTGGGCATTCGTGATTTTTGCACTAAGTGTGGTATTAAAAAAGTTCACTTAGGATTGAGCGGTGGAATTGATTCTGCCTTGGTGGCGGCGCTAGCTGTGGATGCCCTGGGCCCATCTAGTGTTGCGGGATTTGCATTGCCCGGTCCCTTCAATGCAGGCGAAAGCTTAGACCTTGCTTGTGAACTGGCAAAAAACTTAGGTATTGATATCAAAACAATTTCTATCAGCGAAGCCTACGAAGTGGTCTCTGCCACGCTGAAAGATGCCATTGCATTAACAGAGTTTGGTTTGACCCATGAAAATATTCAGGCCCGTTTGCGTGGGCTCATGCTGATGGCCTATTCCAATAAAGAAAGCAGCATGCTTTTGACCACGGGAAATAAAAGCGAATATGCCACGGGCTATTCGACTTTGTACGGAGATATGTGCGGAGGGTTAGCTCCTATTGGTGACTTAACTAAAAAACAAGTTTATCAGCTAGTAGCACACTACAACTCGCAGTCAAAATTGATTCCTGAAAGAATCATCACCCGTGCGCCAACGGCAGAACTAAGACCGAATCAAAAAGATCAAGATTCTTTGCCGCCCTACGCTGACCTAGATAAAGCAGTGCTACATTTAGTCGAAAACTTTTCTGTACCACACAATAAAACCGAGAAGTGGCTATTGCCAGTGCTAATGCGAACAGAATTTAAGAGATGGCAATCAGCACCAATACTCAAAGTATCGAAGCATTCATTCGGGCGTGGTCGCCGCTACCCGATTTCTCATCGGGCAAGCGATTTATAGCATTCCGCCGAATAGATCCATTTGTTTAGGTTGTCTGATGATTTGTGGAAAACGCATTTCAGGTTTTCCTGTTAATGCCACAAGATTTTCAATCTTCGGAGCCTGACCACCAATAGAAATACGTTTCATCATATGAGCAAGTAAATGGCCGCAGTAGGCAGCATCTTCTTCAGCTCTGTGAAAGTCCGTAGTCGGTATTTTAATGTGTTGTACTAAGGTGCCCAGTTTGTAGTTCGGCAGACCTGGGAAAACCTTACGAGCAATTGGTAAAGTATCTAAGACGATTCCACGTGGTGCGATCGTTTCAAATCTTTTGATATCGGCAGTTAAAAACTGAGTATCGAATGGTGCATTGTGGGCAACCATAATATCGTCACCACAGAACTCTGCGAACGATGACAATACAGAATCAATAGTAGGCTTGCCTTTAACCATGTGGTCATAGATTTTATTGACGTTCGATGCCCCGGGTGGGATCGGTCGCAATGGATCAATAAGGGTGGCAAAAATGGCTTCGGGCTGTCCGTCGATGAAGCGAACAGCTCCAATTTCAACGATTTGATCGACGCCGGGAACAGTACCAGTGGTTTCTAAGTCAAAAGCTATGAATCTCATGAATTCATTGATACAAAATGGAGAGGGTGTATTCAACTAAAGACTGGTCTGAATACGGAGGAATATTTTTTGAAGGCTAAGCCCACAATTTCAATTACGTTTTTGCCGGAAGACCTTGTTGTCGAGGCGAGTCATAAAGATGCGAGCATTTTACAGGTGGCGCTGCGTGCAGGTCTTCAAATAGATCACAGCTGTGATGGCAACGGAACGTGTGGAACGTGCTTAGTTACCGTTGAATGCGGTTTGGATTTACTAGGTCCTCGAGATCCCATCGAGCAAGAAATGGCCGATGATAGGGGTTTTGAAGCTAACGAAAGGCTTTGCTGTCAGAATCGCCCGCAGAGTGGTTTGGTACTTAGGGTTGGACGTAAAAAGGATTAGTGTAAATCCAAGAAACCCATTTACGCGCATCGGGCAAGGGCCACAAAGGACTGACTCGCACTTGCGCACGATATATACCGGGCTCAGTCAGAGTCATATGCACTTCATGTTCGTTAAAAGTTTGATAACGTGAACCATTACGATAAATAACAACTTCAAAAAACTCTTTAGGGATCGCTGGTAGTTTTACGTTAAGGGATTGTCCTTTATTAAACTTAATTTGTGAGCCCATTAGATAGCTTTTGTTTTTATCTTCAACAGTCGCGATGAAGCCCTTTGGATCACCGATGATATCAAAGGCAATATAAAATTGACCATTTTTCAAAGCTTGAAAAATCTTTTGTTTGTCGTTGGAAAAGTTCCCCGTTAATTCAGACTTGAGTAAGACGTGATTGCTGGCGGTTTCAAATAACCGCTGATAGCTGGGAAATTTTACTAAATAGTTGGCAAATGGCAGCGCGCGAGCGGATGCCTCGGCACCTGCAAAGCCAGAGAGCATTCGTTGCTGTGTCATTTGGTCTAATAGCGCAAGCTCTTCTGAGGGCTCAGAAAAAAGTCGAATCAGTGCAAGTCTTGAATTGAACGGGTAGATTAAAAAACTCCACAGCGTTGAAATTTTTGAATACTCAAGGGCTCTGACTGAAAGACTTTTTAAATTTACAATTTCGATCCCGTCGAGTCCTTCTGGCAAATCACCTGCCCATGAAAAGCCTAATTTGTAGGGGTGATCTAAAATAAGAAGCGAGTCTTTATTCGAACCCTGCTTTTGTGATAAATAATCAGCGAATCGAACTTGCACTCCGCCCAGGTTATCCCCAGGTGATTCCTGCTTGGATGAATAATATGTAAGACGTGAATCAAGATAGCTATATTTGCCAGCATTAAATATTAACAGGTTACCAATGTATCTTTCAGAAATTGGACTTGCTTGAAACTGGTTAAGATCAGTCAGCATAATAAAATCAAGACTAGCAAGCTGTGCGGATGTTGCGATGAACTGAGTATTTGCAGAGCCTATGCTACGATTTGAGTGAATATTGATAACGCCCTTGTAGTCATAATATCCAGAGGCATTGTCTGACTTCAGCGTGCGCGGCACAATGCTGAGGTCATACTGATTAATGTAAAACCCATACATAAAATATGTAATCAAGAGTAATGAAAAAAAACCGAGACCTCTCATAGTCTTTTAATTTCTACTAAAATAAACTGAGAGTCTATTTTTTTGATGTCTTTCGCTGTCCAGCCTTCTTTGACGACCCAATCTGGCAAATAGTCTTCAACAGACTTAACTACATAGAATAAATCAGCGCGTGGTTTTGACGCAGCTAAGGTGTCATAAAAGTCTCGACGATTCATGTGTTGCAATTTATAAACTGGTGTCTTTGTTGAGTACCACAGTGCTGAAGACATTTGGTAAGTGCTTGCATAAAGCGGCTGATATTCTTTTACAAGGGGTTCAAGAATTTTAAACTGAGCAGGCTCTTTCAATCGCGCTGTTATTTCTAGGTTCGGTACCAGCATAATTAGTCCGATAAGGATGTAAATCGCACCCCAACCTATAAGAGTTTGTCTTGTTAGTTTTCTATAGTCGAACGAAGTAACTGCTAAAAAGAAAATTGCTGGATAAGAAGCAATGGGCCAATTTGCTTCAACTAACGCTTTGAATGATGTGAAAAAGAAAAAAAGCAGAGGTCCCCAAGCTGCGTATATTAGAAATCTTTGCGTGCCCACAAGTTTTGATTTGAGTGCTTTCCAAAACACGATTGGGAACAACAATAAAATTTGCCCTGCTGTGTAACCTAAAGTCCACTCTGGATTGTAATGTGGACGCTCTAGTCCGTGAGCAAGCTGAAAGCGAAAAGAAGCAAAGTCATTGCTATAGTTCCAGATCAAAACGGGCAATGAGCAAATAAAACCTGCGATAAAGACAGCGAATAAATTTTTAAACCTCACAAGCGCCCATTTTTTTTCTAAAATGACATATGTGATAGCAATAGGAACAAATAAGACAATGTGATATTTAGAACAAAAGCCCAGGCCCAAGCTTGAGCCAAAAAATAGGCTGTTTTTTAGACTCGGGTCATCAATAAATCTTAAGAATAAAAATATGGCAGCCGACCAAAAAAATATGAGCGGTAAATCCGGAGTAACTATTAAAGAACCAAAACCAATAAGAGGACATGCGAGCGCAATCCAAAGCCAAGACTTCAGCCGTTCTAAATCATAATATTTTTGAATTATCGAAAACCAAAACAAAAGACTGAGGTGTCCCATAATAACTGCGGGCACGCGAACAGCGTTTCCAAGGGGCTCAAGAAAGTGTCCTAGCCAAAATAGCCAAGAAACCATTGCTGGATGATCAAAGTAGCTCAATTGTGTATTGTTCGACCAAACCCAGTAATAGGCTTCGTCATGGCTCAGTGGTAAGAGGGTGGCTAAAATCATCTTGATTAAAAGTGTCAGCCACCAGATTTGCTTGAGCGCTTTCAAATTTAGTAGCTCAAATTAATTGATTTGCCGAGATCACCGGGTATTCCAAGATCACGTCCGTTGAGTATCAAATTTACAGCACCACCATTAGAGATACTTAATTTTAGGCCGTTTTTACTTTTAAAGGTATGAACCTGTTCTGGATTTAATTTTAGATTGGTTTTTTTGCCATTGTTGCTTGAGTATTCGATATCCACAGCATCTAACGCCTCAATAATTAGTTCGATCGACTTCGCAACTGACTTTTCAGGCGTTGCAGTTGGCGATGGGGACAGAGAAGGGGTTGGCGTTGGTGTCGGCGTCACACTTGGAGAAGCAGACGGTGACGGCGAGGGTTTTGGTATGATAGAGGGCGTCGATGCTTCTGTGGGTATCACACTTGCTGACGGCGTAGGCGCAGCATCAGCGACAGACATATTTTCTGATGGTGTCGGGCTTGGTATGGGGCTAGCAGAAGTTTCTGGCAAAGGTTCAGATATGGCAATGGGGCTTTCAACCTGAGCTTCTTTGGTATACTTATCGATCATTTTTTTAGTGAACAAAATCAATCCTACTAGAATTGCACCTGTCACAATAACTATCACAGTTTTGGTATTACTTTTTTGATTGATGGGTGCCAGATGATCTTGTTTGCTTTGTGCTTGAGTCCCAGCAGAACTTCTATCTGAGATAGATGGCTGGGAATCTATTGTCTTTAATAAAGGCTTTGGTCTTGTGGACCCAACTTCTTCAAAAAAAGTGGCCATGATATTCTCTACATCCAAGCGTAAATAAGTAGAATAGCTTTGTACAAAGCCACGCAAAAATGTTTTTGCAGGTAGTTGGGTTTCATCGCCGGCCTCAATGGCTTTAAGAATTTTAGAACTAATTTTTAGCGACAAGGCAACTTCGTTAAGTGAAAATCCCTTTTCTTCGCGCGCTTTGCGCAGAATCTCTCCGGTTTTAATCATGGATTTTCCTTTCTAATCAGGTCTAACATCGAACGAGCTTTGTCGCGGTATTTGCCGGTTGGATAAATTTTTAAAATTTCTTGAAAACGAGCTACAGACTTTTCTTTTTGTTTGAGGCGATAGTATGCCAGTGCACTGTAATAATGTGGCTCATCATAAAGCTGCTTCTGACAGAAACTGATGCCACGATCCAAGGCAGCAGCAGCTTTTTCATAGTCTTTGATTTCAAAAAGACTGCGTCCATATAAATTATGAGCTAAGCAACTATCACGTTCTAGCTCGATGGCCTTGTCGAAATAATTAAGAGCAACACCAAAACGTTTTTGATTGAACATCATAAGTCCGTAGTTAATGTAGGCTTTCGCAAAGCCAGAATAGGTAAGATCATTCAAAACAATTTTTAATTCTTTTTCAGCTGCCACGTACTTTGTTTGTTCGATAAGAACCCGCGCCAAGTTATTTCGTGCATCTGAATATTTTGGATCTAAATTAACTGCTCTAGTTAAGTGCTTTTCGGCGAGGTCGTATCTTTCACGCAAAAAATAAGTCAGGCCTAAGTTATTTTGTATAACTGGATTTTCAGTATCAAGCTTCTCAGCTTCGAATAAAGATTTAAGTGCATTCGGATAATCTTCACCGTCAATCTGCGAAATCCCAAGCTGCAAATAAAGAAGAGATTTTTCTTTATTTGGGTTCTGCCAAGAGGCGCAACCCAATAGATTCGCAGTGATAAATATGAGTAGAATCAAACGCATACTAAAAAGGTATCATTGCGTGACTAAGAGTCAACCTCAAGCTCAGCGATAGTCTCTACATGGTCTGTCTGTGGGAACATTTCAAATGCCTGCACACGTTTCAGACGTAGGACAGGTTTTCCAATTTGAACTGACCAATCGGCTAGCCATTTTAGATCGCGCGCTAGCGAAACAGGATGACAGCTAATATAAATTATTTTCTTTGGTGGACTTCGTGCCAAAGACTTCATGGTCTCTTCAGAGCATCCCGCACGAGGGGGGTCTAGTATGACTAGATCTTGAGCGCCTATCTGAGAATTCTTAAGCCACTTTTCCACATCGGACTCCACAAACTGAATTTGTGCTGTAGGACTTAATTCCTGACCACGCTTAACAAGTTTTTGACTAAGCTCAACGGCCGTTATGGGTGTCTCAAAATTATTGTACAGAGGGAAGGTGAAATTTCCAGAACCCGCATACAAATCATAAATATGTTTATAGCGTGTTTGACCTGCCCAATCGAGCACCGTTTGGATCAGTTCTCGATTTTGAAATCGATTGACCTGAGAAAAACCAATGCCATCATCTTCATTGTCTACAAAACCATAGCGAACTTCATTTTCGGTGGTTAAGTACATTTCGAGGCGTCCTTCCGGTCGCGTATCGAGTGCCCACTTTCGAACCTTTGGAATTTCGCGCGCTAAAATCTCTTCAGTGATCGGGCAGTCAGAAATTTCAACAATTCGATGACTTTCGCGCTCAAAGAAGCCGAAGCGACCATTTGAAATTTTTGGCTGAATGCGATTTCGATAGCGAAAAGATTGAGGGCTTGGCTTGATAGGTAAATAAGAAAAATCTATATCGCGTAAAAACTTTTTAAGTGTGTCGCGAACAATCTGTTCTTTTTGTTTTTGTTGCTCGGACTCGTCAATATGTTGCCAGTTACAACCGCCACAACGACCAGCCACGGGACAGGGGGCGCCTCTTCGTGATGGTCCTGGTTTTAGAATTTGCAAAACTTTAGCTTCTGCATAGTTTTTCTTTTGAAGTGTGATCTCTACCAATAACTCATCATCGGGCGCTACCTGTTGAACGAAAATGACAAGGCCGTCGTGACGTGCGACACCGGCACCTCCCGTAGCGAGCTTTTCAATTTTGACTTGCACCTTAGAACCAAGAAGGGGAGCCTGAGCCCCCCTTTTAGAATTCCGATTGGAATTATTTTTAGACATGAATATTCAGTCTAAAAACTATGCGTTGCAGATTTCGTGTTTTTCGAAGAACAACGCCAATTCACGAGCAGCAGATTCAGCGCTGTCAGATCCGTGAACAGTGTTTTCACCTACGTTGTCGCCGAATTTAGCACGAACAGTTCCTACGCTAGCTTTTTTAGGATCAGTTGCACCCATGATGTCGCGGTTTTTCAAAACTGCGCCTTCACCTTGCAAGCACATCAACATAACAGGGCCTGAAGTCATAAAGCTTACAAGTTCACCGAAGAATGGACGAGCCTTGTGTTCAGCATAAAAATCTTCAGCTTTTGATTTAGAAAGCACAGTCAATTTAGCAGCAGCAACCTTAAGACCATTCGCTTCGAACATGCTGATAATGTCGCCGACTGCGTTCTTTTTGATACCGTTTGGTTTGATGATAGAAAATGTTTGTTCGATAGCCACGATAGACTCCTTATGACTCGATATATTATTGCACTAGTTACAGAGAGGGTTTTATCCAAAATCAAGTGGTCTGTCTATGGGCAAATGGCGTTGTTTGTTTGTTAGATGAAAAAATAACTGAATATTAGCAGTGCAGAGACTTGCTTTCAAATCAAGCAAGGTAAACTCTCAATAGGGTTGCGGTAAGAGCTAAAAAAAGACCCGCATTTTTGCAGGCCTGTGAGGTCTTTTATATTGCTACAAATAATAATTATTTAAGCATTGATTTCAAAGTTGTACCCATATCGGCAGGGCTACGAGCAATCTTGCAACCAGCAGCTTCAAGAGCAGCGAATTTAGCTTCAGCCGTTCCTTTGCCACCAGAAATAATTGCACCTGCGTGACCCATGCGTTTACCAGCAGGGGCCGCGGCACCCGCGATGAAAGCCGCAATTGGCTTTTTGAAGTGAGCTTTAATGTATTCAGCAGCTTCTTCTTCGGCTGAGCCGCCGATTTCACCAATCATAATCACAGCGTCTGTGTCTGGATCAGCATTGAACAACTTCAAGATGTCGATGAAGTTAGAACCATTCACTGGATCGCCACCGATTCCAACCGCTGTTGATTGCCCCAGACCCAAAGCAGTTAATTGTCCCACAGCTTCGTAAGTCAAAGTACCAGAACGGGAAAGAACACCAATACGACCTGGCTTGTGAATAGATCCAGGCATGATGCCGATCTTACATTGTCCTGGAGTGATAACACCTGGGCAATTTGGACCGACCAAACGAGTGCGTCTGCCTTGCATGAATTTCTTCACTTTTACCATGTCTAAAACAGGAATTCCTTCAGTGATACAGATCACAAGATCTAAATCATTGTCGACAGCTTCCATAATAGAATCAGCTGCGAACGGGGGCGGAACATAGATCACAGAGGCATTGCAACCAGTGGCTACTTTCGCTTCTTTCACAGTGTTAAACACTGGAAGACCGATGTGAGTAGTGCCACCTTTACCCGGCGTCACGCCACCCACCATTTTAGTGCCGTAAGCTAAAGCTTGCTCAGAGTGAAAAGTCCCCTGGGCTCCGGTGAAACCCTGGCAAATAACTTTTGTATCTTTATTGATTAGAATTGCCATCTTATTATCCTTTTACCGCAGCTACGATTTTTTTAGCTGCATCCGTCAGATCATCCGCAGGAGTGATATTCAAACCGCTCTCACGCAACATTTTTTTACCAAGCTCAACATTTGTACCTTCAAGACGCACAACCAATGGAACCTTAAGACCCAACTCTTTAGAGGCCGAAATCACGCCATCCGCAATGATGTCACATTTCATGATTCCACCGAAGATATTAACTAGAATAGCTTTTACATTTGGATCAGAAAGGATAATTCTGAAAGCCTGCTCTACCGCTTCTTTCGTGGCCCCTCCTCCTACATCAAGGAAGTTCGCAGCGTTTCCGCCGTGAAGTTTAACGATATCAAGAGTTGCCATCGCAAGACCTGCTCCGTTAACAAGACAGCCGATGTTTCCATCAAGCTCGATATAAGAAAGACCATATTTTGAAGCTTCAACTTCTTTTGCAGACTCTTCAGTAAGGTCTCTATAGGCCGCAATATCAGGGTGTCTGAAAAGTGCGTTTTCGTCGAAGTTAAGTTTAGCATCAAGCGCGATCATCTGGTTGTCGCCAGTTAATACCAGTGGGTTGATCTCAGCGATTGAGCAGTCA
>JANNCH010000171.1:0-1998 GCA_031386315.1 Pseudobdellovibrionaceae bacterium | reverse complement strand
CGACCGAATGATGGCATCCGCGATCCTGTCTGCTTGTTCGTTGATGGTCGGCGGTGAGAGTGTAATGAACTCGATGGGTGGGGCCATCAGCCGTATTTGATCGTGAATTTCGGAAGTCCTAACTGCAAGACGCGGATCCATCCCCAGAGGCCCAGCAGCGAGTGCACGGAGAGTTCCACGAGAGGCGGTGTTGATGTTGATGTGACCTTGGATTTCGACGACGGGTCCTTCTCGGAGTGCTGGGTCTTCCGAGCGTGAAATACCTGCATGAAAGAGGTCGAGCCAGCGAGTCGCCTGCAATCCTGGATCATTAAGAGGGCTGAAACGAGGATGCTCAGGGCGTCCGATTCGTAGCGTATTACCGCCACCATGATCGGCACTGGGCAGAGTCGTGTTAGTGATGTCTCCCCACCGCTGATTCGGTGCGGACGGCAGCGCTACATCCCACAGCAGCGGGTCTGAAATACGTCCTAATTCGGTCGCACTATAAAATCGTCCCCGATTCGATAAGAGGACAGGGGCCTCACCTAATTTAAAGATAGGAAGTTCATCGGATATTGAAAATCGGGTATCATCGGGCGAGATGCTTTCATCGTTTGGATCGTATGTTGAGAAAAATGCATTGGACCCATACTCCGAATTATGTCCTCCATCTGGCCATTCCGATGGCATGACTCGTCCGTAAACCGAAGAGGTATTTTTGCTATAAACATTACCGAATCGAAGATTCCGACGGTTCGGACTGTAATTATACGGAAAATCGTATGGGTAGGCACAAGCTTGAAGATAGTAAGACATTCTAGCATCTCCCATATTCTCTTTGAACACTCCATCCCTCCGGTAGGAGTGAGACGGAACAAACTCACGCACTTTCTGTTGGGAATAGGATATGCTTTTCCTTTTCGGAAAGTATAAACTTGCGTTGAAGCGATTCAATCCACCTGGACAACGATCAACAATCTTACCATTCCATTTGATGCGGAATCCTGCTTGCGAAAGGCCATTTTCCTCTCCTTTCAGTGTAATTGGACTCGCGACACCCATGCCGGCCGGCCCGATGTCGAACTTATAGCTCACACTACCACATTTGATGACTTGACGTTGATCGGGCTTCAATTGGACTCGGAATGGAGCAAACCATCGATAGCCATCTGACTCAGTGAGTGGCGGAACGGCGATAGCGCTTGATAAGTCGGTCAATGATAATTGTGGGTGAGGTGAAACCGTGAAGTGATACTTGGTTTCGTAAGATACTTCGATTGCACCATCATCTTCCTTGATTTCTTTATCGGTCATATTCCAAAGCTCGGCGTAGGTAGTCACTTGAATTAGGATAAACTTACGACCATTTTCTATCTGGAATCCGTTCCATTTAAAGCTCATGAGAAATTCACTCATCAGCGGAAATGCATCGATTCCCCTATGGCTACTTGCCCTTGCAGTGGAGTTGCTATCAGAGTCCGCATAATCGATCGCGTTTGCGGCGAGGGTCTTAATATAGTCATCAGCTGTCTCCGGGAAAGCAGGGTTACGGTTTCTAAACGTCGGAAGCGCTCGATCAACGAGCGCAGCCATATCGTCGACTGCGGCATCGCCTCCGGTAGCCAGCATTTTGTTGAGATTGATTTTCGGTTTACCGCATTCTGTGGGAGCGATGCCCTCCAAAAATTGAATGAGAGGCCGTTCTTGGTAGGAGTGGATTTCTGTCGCGAGATTTTCTTCCACCGCCCGTGATTTCAGATCCACGAGCTGACCAACTTTTCCTTGTGAGGTCGCGGCCTTTAGCCTGGCCAGCGGTGGCGCAACTCCCCCTGCAACCAGAAGCGAACTCGGGGAAACCAGTAGCTTACGATTTTTTATGAGAGTCATTTCTAGTTCTCCCGGCTTTTCGTCGGTGGCTGCCCCATCAATAGCATAAAAGCCGATTTGATTGAGCGAGGGTTCATCTACAGCTGCTGGAAGAGGGTTAAGTCCTGGCGCTGGAAATGGATATTGATT
>JANNCH010000111.1:0-2172 GCA_031386315.1 Pseudobdellovibrionaceae bacterium | reverse complement strand
CAGCGCTCTATCCAGCTGAGCTATGGGTGCGCAGCTGCGTATGTATCGCAAGCATTGCTTGGTTTCAATCGCAATCGGGCGCAACCGGGCGGTGTGCAGCATGCGAAACGGCGTGCGACCCTGCTGTTTGGAAATTAACGCTTTTGGCAAAAGTTCGGGCTTAGTTTTGGCTAAAACTTTCTCTAAGCTTTGCTCCACCTATCTGTTTTGGAGTGTTGCCCGTGAAACCACTTGCCGCATGCAGACCCACCTTGCGCAAAAAGGCATGTCTGTTGATGAGCCTCACGTGCCTTGCTTTTGTTGCGGGGTGCAAACCGGGTGAAGAAGGGTTCGATCTGAACGCCTATCTTTCGCAATTCGATGCCCCTGCCCCGGTCAAGCCATCTGTGCTGGCAACATTTTTCGCCAATGCAATGCTGCCGACTATTGGCAGCCAAACGGCCGCACTGTTTAGCACAAACGCGCGCTACTATGGGCAGTCAACAAATGGTTGGGAAATTACACTTTATTCCGGCCAAAGATTAACGGGTCTGATCAGCAACCCCCTTCGCAGTTCTGGCGCGGCGTTTGCGCATGTGGCGGGACTTACGGGCAATACATCTGTTATCGCGGTATCGGATGATCAGTATATTCCGGGCTATGCCGAATTTGCCGGATCATCCGTTTTAGTGGTGAACAACTGGCAGGGCATTTTTCCGAACAATGACCCGGCTACGGCACACGGAACCATCGTGTCGGCGGTGGCACTTGGTGATTCTGGCGACTTTGTTGGCGTGGCACCAGACGCAAGATTGGTTTTTGGAAGCTACGAGACGGACCAAAAGCTTGCACAACTTGGATCTACGGCGTTGAATCTTGGGGCAGTTGCCTGGAATAATTCGTGGGGTTACACAAACCTGCTGATCAATCAGACAGATTTCAATCTGGCGTTCGACGGATCAACGGGTAGTAATGCTTACCTCAGTGCGCTGGATAATTATGCCGCACAAGGTGTGGTTGTGTTTGCTGTGTCAAACGACAATCGCACCAAACATTCAGGGTTGATGGACGGGCTGCCGTTTTTGCGCCCCAGCTTAGAGGCGGGATGGATTGCTGCGGTTAACGGCGTTCCTACGTTTTCGGGCGGCGATGTCAGTTCGGTTCAACTTTTATCATCATCCTGCCTTGAAGCTGCACGTTGGTGCATGATTGCCGAAGGAGCTTGGCAAATACCTGATTCTACACTGCAATTACCAGACAGCTTTACTATGGCAATCGGAAGTTCGTTCGCGGCGCCGCAAATATCGGGTGCCTTGGCCCTGTTGCAGGATGCGTTCCCTTCGCTTACGCCACACCAATTGCGTGTGCGGTTGCTTGCATCTGCCGATGACGGCTTCTTTACGCCAGACGATACGGTGGAACTCGCCACCGGATTCAACAAAGGGTATTCGTTTACTTATGGCCATGGCTTTCTTGATATCGAGGCTGCCCTTAAACCAATCGGTGGCACGGCGATGGCGATGAAAAACGGCCAAAACGTCGCAACAAATGCACCGATTCTATTGACAGGATCGGCCTTTGGTGACGCAGTTGAAAACTCTTTATCTGGCACAGATCTTGTGGTGAAAGACGCGCTAAGTGCGGGTTTTGTGATGCCTGCCGTTGCCCTGACGTCGGCGACACGCCCCAGTTCGCAGGCGGCCGCCCTGTTATCAAAAAACCTGACATCTGATCTTACGCAAACCCGCACAGCATCAGTTTCAGCACTGGACGATCCGTTTGCAACCTTTGGCGGCAAAACAATGGATATGACGGCAAGCGGCGGCTTGATGTCGGCGGCAATCTTGGTGCCGCAACCGGGTGCACAAAGTGCTGGGGTAAACCTGACGCGGGTCTTGGCAGACGGGCCAACGCGGGTCGAACTGGGGTTAAAGCTGGCGCGCGATGATGGCCGCATCATCAGCCTGAACGGAACTGATCCAGCGATGCTGGCGTCTGTTTCACTGGGTCTTGCGCAAGATCTGGGCAACAATGCCTTCATCGCGCTTTCTGGTGAAGTTGGGATCACCGATCTTGGCGGGTCAACCGCAATTGGGGGGGCAGGATCCGCGCGGTTTGATAGTGCATCGGTGAAAATTGGCCGCAGTGATGTGTTTGCCAAAGGCGATCGCATGACCCTTGGTGTTGCCATGC
>JANNCH010000091.1:0-5496 GCA_031386315.1 Pseudobdellovibrionaceae bacterium | reverse complement strand
CATCAATCGGTTATTTAGAAGGACCTGGAATACCACGAAAAAGCCTGAGCGATTGTCTGCGCATATTGCGATGTACGCACTTTATCATAATTTATATTTGATCGACTAATTTTGTATATACGTGCAGTCATTGCTGAGATTGTCAGTACAGCCGTCCGTGAGCACGCCCCTCAGACTGCCATCGTGGCAGTCTGAGATTAAAATCATTAGAAACACGAATCTCTGTATGCAATTGAGCAACTATCAACTCTAAGAGCAACGTAGTGGGCCAGTTTTTAAGTTTCAAATACCTTTTTGAATAATATGGATCGCGTGACCTAGAGTCGCTTCTGCAGCTTCCATCATCGTTTCACCCAAAGTTGGGTGAGGATGAATACTCAGTGCAAGGTCTTCAATGCGTGCACCCATTTCAATGGCTAGTACTGCCTCTGAAATCAAATTCGAGGCTTCAGGGCCCACGATATGCACGCCCAAAAGTACGTTGTTCTTTTTATCCGCGATCATTTTCACAAAGCCTTCGGTTTCCATCATGCTGACGGCGCGTCCATTGGCCGCAAACGGAAACTTGCCAATGATTAGGTCGTTAAAGCCTTTGGCTCTTGCTTCGGCCTCGGTCATGCCTGCAGAGGCAATTTCTGGATCTGTGAAAACGACTGCCGGTACTGTCTTAGCATCGTATACGCGGTTGTAACCCTTGAGCACTTCTGCAACTAGGATGCCCTCGTGTGAGGCTTTGTGAGCCAGCATAGGCTGCCCACAGATATCACCAATGGCAAAAATATGTGGGATGTTTGTGCGTCTTTGCGCATCCACTTTAACAAAGCCACGCTCATCAATCGCTATGCCGGCGGCTTTCAAGTTTGCCTGATCGCCATTGGGACGACGGCCTACTGTTACTAAAATTTTATCACAGGCGACAACTTCGTCTTTCCCATTCAATTCAACAGTGACTTCATAGCCGTCTTTGATTTTTTTCTGTTCCTTAGCTTTGGCTCCGTACATAATTTTCACGCCAGATTTTTTCAATTTGCGTTCAACGACTTGTGCGCAATCGGGGTCGACAACGCCCGCAAGCAAAGATGTTTGGGCTTCGATCACTGTGACTTCAGTGCCAAGTTTTCGCAGGTAAGATGAGATCTCTAGACCTATATATCCACCACCAATGACCGCAACACGTTTTGGAATAGCATCAAAAGCCAATGCCCCGGTGGATGAACAAATATCTTTTTCATCAAATTTAAAGCCCGGTATTTCAATCGGACGCGAGCCTGTGGCAACGATAAAATATTTAGCTTGAATGGCTTCTGTGCCTGTCGATGATTTAACGGAAAGTTCTTTTGAATTTTTGAATTCGGCTTCACCTTTGATGATTGTGACTTTATTGCCTTTCAGCAAAATATTCACGCCACCTGACATTTTGTCACAAACGGACTGTTTCCAGCTGACAAGTTTTTTCATGTCGACATCGATTGAACCTTTGATGTTCAAACCCATATCAGCAAAATTGTGTTGAGCCTTGTGTAAAAGGTGAGTGGCAACGATCATTGCCTTTGAGGGGATACAACCCACGTTCAAACAGACACCGCCTAAGGCCTCGCGTTCGATGATCGCAGTTTTAAAACCTAACTGACCCGCGCGGATTGCTGCTACATAGCCACCGGGACCTGATCCAATTACTACTACGTCAAAATTCTGCATTTGATCTCCAACATAAATCGCTTCAACACAAATCAACTAAACTCGAGGCTTAAATCATTTCCATCATCAATTTGCCTGGGTTCTCGATACGTTCAATGAACGATTTCAAGAATCGGGCAGCCACGGCGCCATCAATCAAACGGTGATCAGCGGTCACTGTGTAATTCATGACTTTAATTGCAGCTAATTGGCCATTTTTGATCACTGGTTTTTCATCAATCTTGTACATTCCTAAAATAGCAACTTCAGGATGGTTGATGACTGGGGTCGCATAGGTCCCGCCGATAGAACCAATGTTTGTTACGGTGATACATGCACCTTTCATTTCATCTGGTTTCAACTTGCCATCACGAGCACGCTTTGAAAGATCCAAAATTTCTTTTGAAAGTTCGATGATGGTTTTTTGATCCGCGTTTTTAATAACGGGAACAACCAAACCATTCGGAGTGTCTGCTGCAAAACCAATGTTGAAGTATTTTTTATAAACGATTTCTGAGGCTGCATCGTCAATACTGGCATTGAACATTGGGAATTCACGAATAGTTGCAATCATCGCTTTGATAACGATTGGTAAATACGTAATTTTTGTTCCTTGTTTTTCAGCATAGTCTTTCAAAGATTCGCGCAGTGCCACCATTTCAGTTACATTGGCTTCGTCCATCAATGTGAAATGTGGGATGATTGCTTTTGATTTTTGCATGTTCTCGGCAATTTTGCGGCGAATGCCAATAAGGGCAACGCGCTCTTCGGCAGCGCCCGGTGCACCTTGGTATGCAGGTCGAGGAATATTGCCAACGCCCGCTGCGGGGGCAGAGCTTTTCGCAGACACGGCACCAGCGCCGTTGCTCATGCCTTTAGCTGCAGAAACATCATCACGTGTCACTCGGCCCGCTAATCCTGTTCCAGACAATGTGTTGATATCGATACCCATTTCGCGCGCTAAGCGGCGAGTCGCAGGGGTTGCCAAAACTTTTGAATCTGCAACGGGTGGATGAAAATTCATATGCGCTGATGCTGATAATTCACGTGAAGCAGCCGCAGGGGCAGGCGTTGGTGTAGATGTTTGTGAAGACGTTGTAGGCGCTGCTGCAACTGGGGTTGCTTTTGCTGTTGTTCCGCCTGCGCGTTCAAGAACGAGCATTGTGTTGTCGACTTTTACTACATCGCCCGCTTTGAATTTCAATTCTTTTACAGTGCCTGCAACAGGAGTTGGGACTTCGACGGTGGCTTTGTCTGTCATGACTTCAGCGATCGGTTGATCTGCTTTTACCGAGTCGCCAACTTTAACCAAGTATTTAACAAGTTCTCCTTCAGTGACGCCTTCACCCAGCTCTGGTAATTTTACTGGTATTGAATCACCGCCTGAAGAAGTTGTTGCAGCAGGTGCTGGACTTGAGGTCTTTGCTGCCGGTGCAGGAGTTGCTGCTTGCGGAGCTGTTGTTTTGCCAGCAGCATCCAAAGTTAAAATAGTATTTTCAACTTTGATAACGTCGCCCGCTTTGAATTTAAGTTCTTTAACTACGCCGGCAACGGGTGTGGGGACTTCGACAGTGGCCTTGTCAGTCATTACTTCTGCAACTGGTTGATCCGCTTTCACGCTGTCACCTGGCTTTACCAACCATTTAATCAATTCGCCCTCAGTAACGCCTTCACCGAGTTCTGGAAGTTTAACATCCATCGCCATTTGTGCTCCCTTATGAGATATTTGAACGCTCACTTGTATGCTCCGGAGAGCCACTTTGCACCGATTAACGCCCTGCATTTTTGACCTTGGAGCTAGCGTCGGTTATTGCTTTGTACGCGGTTGCCAGTTCGAGCGCGCAGCGGAGGGGCCGGCTCTACGTCCCTTCGGACTCGCGCATCCGGGCTCACAGGCCTTGGGTACAGCATCGTGCTGGGGCCTGAGGTCCGAAGGGACGTAGAGCCGGCCCCTCCGCTGCGCGCTCGAACTAGCAACCGGTGCAGTGTAACAACCGAAGATCCAAGACATTGCTTTGGGCTTTGGTGAAGTTGGTTTTTGCTTTTGTATATTTTGATGGAAGGTTTTTTTATGAAATATTCGCAGACTTTGATTTCGGGTGTTTTTTTGAAGCGTTATAAAAGGTTTTTTGCGGATGTTGAGATCAATGGTGAAGTTGTTGTGGCTCATGTTCCTAATACGGGTAGTTTGAAGGGTGTTAATGTGCCGGGGCAGCCTTGTTTGGTTTCGCCTAGTGATAATCCTGAGCGTAAATTGAAATATACTCTTGAGATGATTCAAGTGCCTTCTGGGGCTTGGGTCGGGGTGAATACGGCGACACCTAATAAAATTGTGAAAGAAGCTGCTTTGGCTAAGTTGTTTCCGCATTGGCAAAAATATTCGATTGTACAGAGTGAGGTGAAAATCAATAAAGAATCTCGGCTGGATTTGATGCTTTCCAATGAAGGCGATGAATTCAAACATTACATTGAAATTAAAAACACAACCTTGCTTGAAGGAACAGTGGCGCAGTTTCCGGATTCAGTGACTGAGCGCGGGCAGAAGCACTTGCGTGAATTGATGCTTTTAAAAGAGCAGGGGCACAGTGTCGAGATCGTTTTTACAGTTCAGCGTAATGATGCAAAGTCTTTTGCGCCTGCGGATTTAATCGATGTCGAATATGGCAGATTGCTTCGGCAGGCTCAAAAAAAAGGAGTGATCATCACACCCGTAGTAGTAAACCTTTCGACAATTGACGTCAGCTTGTCTACAGTGCTTTTACCTATCTCACTTTGAGACAAAAATAATAATTTATTTTGAACCTAGAGCTGTTAATTTTTTTTGCCGATAACCTTACCATGTCTATGGTTCAAGAATCACAATCAGTTTGGTTTAAAGATGTTATTCGGCCTCAGCTGGATATCTTAACCAAATATATTGCGAATGATTCCAACATTCAGAGCTTTGATGCAAAGGCTTTTTTTAAGCTTTTGCTCGCTGATCTCGAAATGTTAGGGCTTGATAATATGGTTGTTGAAAATTGCACCGAGCGTATTGTGCAAGGTATTGAGACAATCAAAGCGACTAACTTAAATATGTCACACGACGAATTGCGTGAACTTGCCATGGTTGCGTTGATCAAAAATCGTTTTGAACGTTCGCTTTTTAAAGGCTACTGGTCACACTATTTGCCGTTCATGAAGAAGCACAAAGACATTAAAGACGAAGCCATCGTGAATGCCTACAAGGTGCAATTGCATATTCAGGCACTTGTATCCTACATCACATCTGCAAGTATAGCCGATTGTCCAACCCAAATAACGGCTGTCTAAGCGCCTCTCGCCTTGCATTTGTCGCTTTATGAGAGGCTTAGTTTTGTGGTTGCTTTTAGACTTTAAAACAAAAAACCCACATCTTTTTGGATGTGGGTTTTTTGTTTTTGCCATTATAAAGAAAAAACTAGTTTGTTGCTGTTTCTTTTAGGTGGCGATCGATGATCGATTTGAATTCTGGGAACGGGTATGCTCCGCGTAAAGAAACACCGTTGATCAAGAAGCCCGGAGTTCCAGAGAAATTAAATTTCTTAGCCTCTTCCATGTCCGCAGCGATGATTTGAGCCACTTTGCCGTCTTTGATATCTTTTTCGATTTTCTTTTGATCAGCGCCCACTCGTTTGGCGATATCTTTTAAGAAAGCTTCTTTTTTAGATCCCAGGTCACCTTGGTTTTTGAAAACTTCATGGTAGAATTTTTCAGCTTTTTTGTGATCTTGTAAAGCGATAGCTTCGAAGTACTCAGCTGCTGGCATTGCCATAGGGTGAAAATCAAGTGGTAAATGCT
>JANNCH010000090.1:0-3550 GCA_031386315.1 Pseudobdellovibrionaceae bacterium | reverse complement strand
TATGGTCCTCATAACCCGCCCGCTGAAAAGTACCCATCTGCTGCGTTACAGAGGTCAAAACTTTCCTGCGACGTACGTGAAGTACGCCTCCGGAATTTTTGACCTCTGCGCCTTGCAGCTGGGCACTTTTGAGCGGGCTGGTGTTTTTTGGTGTAGACGGTTTGGAGAGAGTTCGTAATGCCTGATTTTGCTGCTAAATTAGGCGGAATATACTGCGTGTCATTTGCAATCTTTTGACAAGACCTAGGTCTTAATATTGAATCATTCTACAGTAGCGATATCGTCAGCGTTTTGGGTTAGGAATTGAGTTTGCAGCTTAGACAGTTTCTATGTTTTGTATTTATGCTTTCAATGAGTTGTGTTGCTACAACCGCATTGGCGCAAACTAAAAAAGCTCCTAAGAAAAATTCTGCAAAAGTCGCAGCGGCCGCCCCGTCATTTTCGGGCAAAATTAAGTCCATTGAAGTCAGCGGCAATCGTAAAATTGAAAAAGACGCCATCCTGGCCAAAGTTTCAATGAAAACGGGCGATGCCTATTCAGAAGAAGTTCTGCGCGACGACGTCACCGAGCTTTTTAAGCTGGGATATTTTCTTGATATCCGTGTAGATCGCACTGGCAGTGGTAATCAAATTGTTTTAACTTATCAAGTCACTGAAAAGCCTTCCATCGCTGAAATTGTTTATGAAGGTAACAGTGAAGTGAAGTCAGATGATATCGCTGAAGCCAGCGGAATTAAAGCCTATCAGATTTTGAATATGGCTAAAGTTAAAGAGGCCGTCGAGAAAATTCAAAAATTGTATGAAGACAAAGGTTTCTTTTTAGCGAAAGTGGACGTTGAAGTTCAAGATGTTAAAAAAGATGAAACAACGAAAGTCACTTTTAAAATTCGTGAGAATGACAAAGTAAAAGTTAAAAAAATTACTTTCTTGGGTAATAAGAAACTTCCAGACAGTCAGTTGAAATCAAAAATGCTAACCTCTGAAGGCGGTTTTTTTAGCGCCATGAGCGGCTCTGGGCAATACAAGCAAGAAATGTTCGACCGTGATGTGCAGATTTTAAAGTTTGTATATTATAATCAAGGTTATGTGCAGGCTAAGGTCGATCGCCCACAAATTTATGTAACTCCCGATAAAAAGAATATTTATATTACCATCCGCATCGAAGAGGGTGAGCAGTATGACGTCGGTGAAGTGGACTTCGCCGGTGATATTTTGTTTCCACGCGCTGAGCTTTTTGAGGCGATTGAAATCAATAAAAACAAAGTATTTGCCTATGATATTTTGCAAAAAGACATTGGGGCTTTGACTGCAAAGTATGGTGATTTGGGCTATGCCTACGCCAATGTTATCCCTCGCTATCGTTTTAATGACAAAGATCGCAAGGTGGATCTGGTCTTTGAATTCGACAAGGGAACAAAAGTTTACTTTGGTAAAATCAATGTCATCGGAAATAGTAAAACACGTGACAAAGTTGTTCGTCGTGAACTGAAAGTTCTTGAGGGCGAGTTGTACAATGAGACTCGCCGCCGTGAATCCATCGAAAATATTCAACGTCTTGGGTTCTTTGATGATGTGAATTTTAAAACCTCTGTGGATCCAAATAAAACAGATGTTATGAATGTGGACATCGTGATTAAAGAGCGTAATACGGGGCAAATTCAGTTAGGTGCCGGCTACGGAAGTTCAACAGGCTTCACTTTGCAAGGCTCTGTTAATCAGACGAACTTCTTGGGTAAAGGTCAAAATCTTGGGGTCTCTTTGAATATCGGCGGGGACGGTAGTTACTTTAACTTCTCGTTCACTGAACCTTATTTGAACGATTCGCAATGGTCCCTGGGTTTTGATGTCTATAAGAGTTCAAACACGGGTCGCGTAGATTTCGATGAAGATCACAAGGGTGTGAACTTAAGACTGGGGCATCCAGTGGCCGAGAATATGCGTGGATTCTTAAAGTTGAAGTATGACAATGGAAAATTGAGTCCTAAAACGGACGTCAATGGTGTTGATCAGACAGATTATGATCTGTTCCCATTAGAATCAGCTTCGGGTGATACAGTTTCGGCATCTGGGATTTTAGAGTTCGATACGCGAAATGATCGTATGATGACGACTAAGGGTGTTTTTGCATCAGTCAGTTACGAGTATGCGGGATTTAGTGGTCTTAAATATGCACGAATGAGCGGGACGCTTCGCTACTTTAAAAATATTTTTTGGGACGTTGTTTTCAGAAATTCTTTACAGGCGGCGCAAATTGAACAGGTCGATGGGCGGCCGGTCCCATTCAATGAATTGTACCTTTTGGGTGGACCTTATTCATTGCGTGGTTATAGATCGTATCGTGTGGGTAAAATGGTCTTGTCTAAGAAAATTCAAGCAGCCTTGCAGCAGCCGCCACCGGCTGGTTCGGGCTTGAGTTACGATAAGGCCACCGAGCAGGCCATGCGCTTCTTCGGGGGAACAAAGCAAGTCATGTATCAGGGCGAGCTCCAGTTCCCATTGATCAAAGAGGCAGGCATCATGGGTGTTGGTTTCTATGATATTGGTGCGGCAGATGATACGATTACATCTGAAAATTTGTATAGTGATGTTGGTTTTGGTATTCGTTGGTTCTCGCCAATTGGTCCATTGCGCTTTGAGTGGGGCTTCCCGCTCAATCGTAACTCACTATACAATGACCCGACGGTGTTTGAGTTTTCAATTGGAACACCTTTTTAAGGTTTAGTTTCAAATAGTTTTTGGTTTTTATAATTTATAAGGTTTCACCTTGGAGGATATGATGAAGAACCTAGTTATTGGATTGAGTGTATTATTGGCGGCGGGTTTTGCACAGGCCGAAACTAAAATCGGTTTTGTAGATATGCAAAAAGCTATTCAGGCAACGACTGCTGGTAAAAAAGCAAAGACAGAGCTTGAAACTGAATTCAACAAAAAGAAAAAAGATCTAGAGAAAAAAGAAGCTGATTTGAAAAAAATGGGCGAAGATCTTGAAAGAAAGAAATCAGTACTTTCTGAAGAAGTCTTGGGCAAAAAACAAGCTGAGTTCCAAGACGAAATGATGAAATACCGTGATGTTGTTGGTAAAAGCCAACAGGAAATCCAAAAGAAAGAGCGCGAATTAACGGCTCCAATTTTGGAAAAAATGAGAAAAACAATTGTAAAGATTGCTAAGGATAAATCTTATTCTCTGATCCTTGAGAACTCACAAATGGTTTTGTTTGCGACAGCGGATGCAGATATTACTGACGAAGTTGTAAAAACTTTCGAAAAAGAAAAATAGTCCTCGTTTTAAGCACAAAGTGTGATTTTAAAGACCCATAGTTGTAAGTAACTGTGGGTTTTTTATTTTCTGCGAGTAGTGATATTACAGCAGTGCTTTGCTAATTCGTAAGTGTGGCCATCCATGAGCGGGCCTTTCTGCCGGCCATCGTGGCCAATGCCGTTCGGTTAAGAGGATTTAAACCTCGTCGTTTTCGACAGAGCTGAGCATTCTTGTTTTGTACAGTGGCTCAAACGAAAACCCTGCGAGAGTACTCACAGGGTTCCTTTTTAT
>JANNCH010000038.1:0-3047 GCA_031386315.1 Pseudobdellovibrionaceae bacterium | reverse complement strand
AGATGAAGAAACTGCAATCACGCGTCGTGCGCAAAAAAGAGATTTACAAACGTTATGCCCAGGGCCTTGCTGGTATTAGCCAGGTAAAGTTATTTGCGCATGATCTTGAGAGCACGGTGCCCTGGTTTATTGACACGTTCGTCGAAAACCGCACAGATTTGCAAAACTTTTTGAAAGAAAAACAGATTGGAACGCGGATTATGTATTCACCGATCAACAAGCAAAAGGCTTATTCGATACCGGGTGAACATCCGATTTCAAATTCTGTCGGCGAACGGGGGCTTTGGTTGCCATCATTTACTCAAATTTCGGATGAGCAGATTGATTATATCACCCAAAGTATTCGTGAGTTTTTCAAAGCACAGTAGGGATAAAATGAAGATAGGCTTGGTCGTTCTTTCGTGTGATAAATACTCCGACCTGTGGGAGGCTTTTTTTGCGATGTTTTTTAAACATTGGCCGAATTGCCCATTCCCGGTTTATCTATTGTCCAATGAGCAAGACTATCATCACCCAAAAGTCACGACCGTCAAAGTGGGTCCGGATCTCAGTTGGTCTGACAGTGTTAAAAAATGTGCAGATCAAGTTGATGCTGATTACTTGATGCTATTTTTCGATGATGTGTTTTTACGTAAAGACGTGGACCCGAAAAAAATTGCTATGCTTGTTCAAAAGCTTGAAAAATATGAACCCGATTACTTGCGCTTCAAGGCAACGACAAAGCCCGATATCAAAATCGATAAAGAAATAGGTGCTTATCTTGAAGATACACTCTATCGAACAGCGGTTTTTGCAATTTGGAAAAAATCAGTACTGATGGACGTCCTCAAATCTGGCGAGAGCGCCTGGTCTTTAGAAACCGAAGGTGTCGTGCGGACTCATAAATATAAAAAGTTCTACGGGACCTACGCAGACACATTCGCCTATTGGCACGGTGTCGAAAAAGGTACCTGGGATGCTGATGTCGTTAAAAAATTAGAGTCTCAGGGACTGGCTATTGACACGAATAGAAGGCGTTTGAAAACTCCCGAAGAGATGCGTCGGTGGCGGCTCGCCCTTGCCAAAGAGATTGTCTTCAATCGTTCACCGCGTAGCTTAAGACCGGTTTTATTATCCTTGTCGCGCATGGTTAGGCGTGGTCTTAGCTAGCATGTTAGCTATCTTATTCAGAAATCTTTCTTTTAAAAATTCACACTTCCAGAATGTTTCGACGTCTGTGGTCACCAAGCTGTTGTCTTCCATTTTGTTTATTGTCATCGTGCCTTTTGCCATCGCCAACATCGGTGAAGCCAAGTATGGGATCGTGGCGTTTTTTTTAACGATGAACGGATATGTATCTTTATTGGATACTGGCTTTTCATACGCATTCGGGCTGCGATACGCGCAGGCTTTGGCGACCGAACCTGACCGCGCTCCAAAAGTAGTTGAGGGCAGCCTTCCGATTTATTTATTTTTGTCTTTTATCGGTTTTGTCGCAATTTGGTTGAATCGGGGATATATCAGTCAGCTGCTATTTGGTTCAGAAGTGTACCGAGATGCAATGGTTGTTTTTGGACTATCTTTAGGTGTCACCGTCTTGGATTCATTTTTCGTCGTTATTATCCAGGCCCACAATAATATTAAATGGATTAGTCTAAACCGCTTTGGCTTAGACGTCGTAAAAATAGTTTTTTTAGTGATCCTGATTTTATTTAATTACGCGCCAGAGTTTATAGTTTGGGGATTACTATTAGGGTCGCTCATTAAATTGGCGTTAGACATCCATATTGCTAACCGTTTGTGTCCATTGTTTCAGTTGAAAATTGATTTTTCGCCAAAAGAATTTAAACAAAATATCCGATTGTCATGGGCTGCGATCGGCGTTGCTATTGCGTCGCTATTTTTATCGATGATTGATAAAACCCTTATAAATTCAAAATTTAGCTCTGAAGTTTTTGCGTCCTACTCGTTTTCTTTTGATTTGACCTCTAAGTCCTATTTTTTAATGTACGCAATAGTAGGTTCGAGCTATCCGACCTTGATGAGGCGTATCGCTAAAGGGGACTCGATTAAAGACATTTTAAAGCTAAATTTACTCGGATTGTCGGTTATTAGCTTTGGGTATTATTTGCCCCTTGTTTTATTTGGAAAATCTATTTTAACCATAATCACGAACCCAGATTTTGCCGAAAGAACCGCTCAGATATTACCTTACAGCACACTGGCCGCTGTGCTGTATCTGACCTTTAATATTTTTGAAAATATTCTCAATGCCCGTGGACATATCGTGAGCGTCCTGGTGATTTATCTAGCGGGTGTGGTTAGTCTTGTACTCGCGGTTCAAATTTTGATCCCACGTTATGGTGTCACCGGCGCCGCTCTGTCATTGCTCGCTATGTATATCACCATGCTGTTCGTTACACTGGTAAGCTTTCGATTCTTTAAAAGGACTGACCCATGTGCGGTTTAGCGGGGATTGTTGGCCATAGTCAAAGCCAGAACTTAAAAGCGCGCACGACCGCGATGTTAGAGCTTATTCGTCGACGCGGACCTGATTCCGACGGGGTGTACCTCAATGCCGAGCAAGGGGTCTGCTTAGGGCATCGGCGTCTTGCCATTATTGATCTAACAAGTGCGGGCCATCAGCCGATGCTTTCGGATAGCCAGCGATACGGAATTTTACTCAACGGAGAGATTTATAACTTTCTGGATCTCAAGCGGGCGCTGCCCTCGCATATTCACTGGCGAGGCGGTAGCGATACGGAAGTTTTGCTACACGCGATTCAAGAATGGGGCGTACAAACTGCTCTTGAAAAAGCTGTCGGTATGTTCGCCTTGGCGTTTGTTGACTTTCAAGAGAAAAAACTTGTTTTAGCCAGAGATCGCGTCGGCGAAAAGCCTCTCTTTTGGTCTGCTGAGCAAGGTGAGATACTTTTTGCTTCACAACTGAATTGCCTCACGAGTGCAGCAGGTTTAAAAAAACAAAAAATCAGCGTTCAGGCGTTGGATTACTATATGCGTTTTGGTTTTATGCCGAGACAACAGTCAATTTTAGAAAGTATTTTTAA
>JANNCH010000010.1:0-1670 GCA_031386315.1 Pseudobdellovibrionaceae bacterium | reverse complement strand
CTAAAAATCATCAGTGGTCAGGAAGATGCCGCCGAATTTCTGAAAACCCTCATCGGCAACGCCGTGAAGGAACATTTCGTGGTGCTGCACCTGGACACGAAGAATCAGCTTGTGTCTTACAGTATCGCCACCATTGGCACTGTTGATGCCTACCAAAATGCGGGTTCTACAACTGCACGTTTTGTTATTCAATTGCGTGATGGTGTCGGTACTCCCACCGTGCAGTCCGAGGGCAATAGTTTGTTGATTGTGTCTGCCCCTGGATCAGAAAGCACGACGGCCGTAGCATCCAATTCACAAGAATCTGAAGAAAGCATTTCGAACGATCCGAATGTGGATTTGAACAGCGAAAGAATTCTTTCCAGTCAAAATCTAGCGGACTTTTTGGCTGGTAACACGAAATTCTATGGTAAAAAGATATCTATCGAGACAAATGACATGGATGTGCGCGAAGCCCTCAAATTCATCACTGAAGAAAGTGGTGTGAATATGGTTATTGCGGACGAGGTCAAGGGTAGCTTGAGCTTGAAGTTGCGTCAGGTTCCATGGGATCAGGCGCTTGTCATGGTTATGAAAGCACGTAAACTAGGTTACACTCGTCAGGGCAATGTCTTGCGAATCGCACCGATAGTTGATCTAAAGCAAGAAGAAGACGATGCAACAAAATTGGCCGTGGCTCGCAAAGGACTAGATCCTTTGAAAGTGCGTATGTTCCCGATCAGCTATGCAAAAGTGGATGAGCTCGAAAAAAAGGTGAAAGACTTTCTCACCGAGCGTGGTAAAGTCATCGGTGACTCAAGAACAAATGCCATCATCATAACAGATCAAGAAGATTCACTCGAAAGAGTCGCAAAACTAATCTCTAGTTTAGATGTGCAACCAGCACAGGTGTTGATTGAGGGAAAAATCGTCGAAGCCAAAGAATCATTCACTCGTAATGTTGGCGTAAACTGGGGTGGCTCGGGTGATACAATTCGTTTAGGGTCCGGCAAGCGCGGTCCTGTGAACATGCGCCCTTCGTTCAGTGTCAATCCAGCGGCTCAAACGGGAGCCGGGAATTTTAATTTCAGCGTGAATGTTGGAACGCTTGATATTCTGGGTAATTTGAATGCATCGTTGGCTCTCAGTGAAGCAGAAGAAAGCGTCAAAGTAATTTCATCGCCACGAATTATGACTCTGACTAATGAAAAAGCTAATATCAGTCAGACAACTGAGGTGCCCATATCTGTAGTAACTGTAACGAATGGGACACCACAGACAACGTTTCAATTTAAGCCACTTAAAATGAGTTTAGAAGTAACTCCTCAGGTTACTGCAGATGCATCTGTTATAATGAATGTGAGTGTAAACCGTGAGTTTCAAGGGGCTGATTTAGAGGGCGGGGGCTTTCCGATCAATGCTCGAAGTGCACAAACAAAGGTACTTGTGAAAAATGGACAAACAGCAGTCATCGGCGGTATTTACCAGAGTGATGCGACAGACGGGCGAGCAGGGACTCCATGGCTGAAGGATATTCCGATATTGGGCTCTTTGTTTAGAACCACAAGAACTCGTAAAGAGAAAATTGAGTTGGTTATATTCCTGACTCCAAGAATAATCGGACAACAGCAGGTGGATTCACAAGACACGTCTACCGCAACAAAAGATTTTTAAGAGGTAGCTATGTTCTC
>JANNCH010000456.1:0-2399 GCA_031386315.1 Pseudobdellovibrionaceae bacterium | reverse complement strand
TCGAACCCCATCGTCTTTAAAGATTCGGCAAAATTCATGTCTATATAATGGAAATCTCTTGATTTTTGACTTTTCTGGACCAAATTGACGAAAATTCGTCAGACCCATAAATCTCTAAAACTAGGTATAACATGCCAGCTGCCCGATCCTACCAAAAGTACCCAGAAGCCGTTAAACTACAAATTGCAAAGAGTCAGAACCCATACCTCTTCCCCGAGTACAATATCCCTCGCACCACTGCGCTTTACTGGATACGAAACCAAAATAAAAATTTGCCTAAACCAATATCTGAAAAATCACTAACAGAAAGAAAAATTAAGTCCTTAGAGCTCGATCTGGAAAAAGAACGATCGCTGACCCTACTAGTAGCAAAAATCAGAAACATCTTTCCACACAACTTTAAGGACCGAAGAGTTACTTCGAAAACTCAAAGAAGAAAAATCATTGAAGCTATAAAAACTGCATCCAGTCGCAATAAGATTTCTGAATGCCTTAAATTAATAGGACTTTCCAAAAGTTCGTATAGCAACTGACTCTCTGAACTTCACCTCTGCAAAGATCCCATGGGTCGGTGTCAACAGCGAAAACCACATCAAATAACTCACGAAGAAATCGAGACAATGCGAAAGCTCGTGACGTCAAAGCGATATTCGCATTTATCGATTCAATCACTTTGTATTTTTGCTCAGAGACAGGGGCTTCTATTTTGCTCACTAGATTCTTGGTATAAATATAAAAAAATATTTAACTGGAATCGCCCGAGAACAATTCAAAATACAAAAATCGAAAAGATTGGTATTCGAGCAAGCAGAGCAAATGAAATTTGGCATGTTGATGTTACTCAAGTAAAAATATTGAACGGGCAAAAAGTTTATATACAAGCTGTGTACGACAATTTTTCAAGATTTATCTTAGCATGGAAAGTAACAACTGACATCAGTGCCGTTAATACAGTCGAACTAATTGCCACAGCCAAAAAAAATGCAAATCACCTCGGAAACGAACTCTTACCAACCATATTGTCAGACGGCGGACCAGAAAACGACAATCACAAAGTGCTTAATTTTATAAACTCTAAAAATATCAAAAGAATGATAGCCAGAGTAGATATCCATTTTTCAAACTCGATGATTGAGTCCTTGTTTAGAATGCTGAAATCCAATTTTTTGAGCTACGAAACTCTTCGTAGCTTTCGTGACGTTGAAAGAAAGATCGATTTTTTCTTTACTGAGCACAATGACGTCATCCCGAGGTACAAATTTCAAGGAGCTACACCAAAAGAAAAGTTTCTTAATACTTGGACCGAACAGCACTTTAGCAAACTCAAAGATGGACTGAAAGTAGCTTCCGAAAACAGAAAAAATAATTTCAAAGTAAAATCGTGCATGGCATGCAGTGGGAACACTCCACCAAGTAGCACGCAGATTCACCATGTATTATAAGTTGGAAGACTTTCGCCCTCGCCACAGGCACACAGCTAGCTAGCTTTTTTGCGCTTACTTTTTGGTTTACTCAATTTGGGCTTGATTTCAAATGATAACCCTAATTGATCCATGATATTGGTCACAAGCTCAAAACTAGGATTTGATTTTTTGTCAAAAACTTTATAAAGGGTACGGCGATTGATACCAGTGCCTTCAGCCAGCTTCGACATACCATGAGCTTTAGCAACATCACCTAAAGCCGTCGGAAGAAAATCAAGATCGTTTTCAACAATGGCTGCCATAATATAATTAGATGCAAACTCAGGATCTCTGAGCTTCTCCATAAAGTCGTCGTTAAAACTTGTTAGCTTAGCCATTTTTATCTTCTTTCCACAAAGCCCAATGGACCTTTGCTTTGTCAATATCAGCCTGTTGTGTACGTTTCGACCCGCCCATCAACAGAAGGATCATCTCATCATTATAGATGCCATAATAAATACGAAAGCCTGGACCGTAATCAATTTTCATTTCGAATACACCGGTACCGACCGACCTATGGTCGCCAAAGTTTCCCATCGAAGCTTGCCTAATTCGTTTGTAAATAATTGCCTGAGTGAGCTTTTCCAGATGGAGTATAAAAATATTCAACAAGGCGCTCTTTAATCTTCACAGACATAGTGTGCCCTATAGGGCACACTATGTCAATAGCTGGAATCGACATTTACTTGTGATCCCTAAAAAAAGTAAGGACCTCCCCATGTCTCAGTCCTTGATTCATATAGCAGTTTCGCTCGTGCAACATAGACCCACTTGGTGAGTGAATCCAAATTCACCGTCAGTGCTGCGGCCAAAACAACCGTGATTGCAAAGTCTGTCAATTTATCGAAACTCATACTCGCCGCCTTTATGTATAATAAGTTTTTGATCTTCGAATCTCTGAAGTATATTTCGAATAGCTGCCCAGCTCCATTTGCC
>JANNCH010000452.1:0-3797 GCA_031386315.1 Pseudobdellovibrionaceae bacterium | reverse complement strand
CTCATTGATTGGGCCTTGATTCGTAGTACCCATGTATAAAATACTGCTCTCCAAGAAAGCCGAGAAAGAACTTTCCAATTTACCGTCTGATGCCCGTAAAAAAGCTGCTGCTGCTTTTGATGAAATGGTTACCTTTGGAGTAAAATCTTCCAATACCAAAAAACTACAAACTCCATTTCCAGGCTATCGAAAGCGCATCGGTGACTACCGGATTCTTTTTGAACATAATGAAGAGATAATCATTGTGTATAAAATAAGCAAACGTTCAGAGGCATACCGATAGCCTCGCACTTCGCCCCCAAAGAATGGTTCTTTTAGTGAAGATGGTTGAGAAGTATGATTTAAGAGTTACAGTGCGAGGAGTGGGGAGGCTGAGAGGAGGATAATATCAAGACATAGTATTTTAAGAAATAACGGACGTATATCCATTTACCAAATAAAAAAGATGATCCCTTGCACATTTCTGTGCAAAGGATCAATTGCATACTCCTACTTATGCTGTTAATTTCGATTTAGTACTGGTCTTGGTGTCCACTGTGAAGCATCAAGATCGATTGGTGACGCACTTTCTACAAAAGAGGGGTCCAGGAGAGCTCTTGCAAATGCACTACTTATGACCTTTTTGTGGCGACAGTAGTCGGACAACTTAAGTTCTGGTGGATTCCGACCATCGCCTTGCCAATACCACTTTGTATTGGTGCAGAATTGATGCCACGAACATTCTGTCCGGTTACACTGAAGTCTTGGGTAGTTCACTGCATCAATATGATCAAGCATCTCACTGATTTTTTCGTCAAAATTTTCAGACGTAATCCCATGTGAATTTTCGAGACCTAGATCCGAAAGGTAGGGATCGATGCTTCCGTAAGCATATTCAGGCACTACGCTCGAGAATAGATTAAGCGGGGTTTTGTTGAAGAACTTTTTTAGAGTACGTTCAACCGATGCGCCAAGCTCCTCCAACTCAGTACCAGAAGGGCTTTCATAGGGAGCGTAGTTTACTTCGCAAATGAGTGGAATGTGACCAATTTTTTCGTAAAACCAATCACAAATCTCATCCAGACGGGCATACAGATGACTCGGTACTACACAAACACCAGCAAGGATGGGGAGTTCAGGCGAATTAAACTCGCGAATTGCTTCAATGACACGCATTGGATCGGGGGCAAATTTGTCCGGATCGATGGGATTTTCGACCGAGACGAACACGTGACTAAACGGAGCCTGCCGAGCTTTCCTGACCCAATCTTGATTCAATTTCAGGCCAGCAGTCAGCATGAAAGGTTTGATGCCTGTCATACGGTACCCTGTTTCGGCGAGTTCAAACAACCTATCTCCAAGCACCATTGGATCGCCACCAGAAAAACGATATGATGTCTTTCCACTAACTATCTCGGTCCAGCGCTTAATAAACCCCATATAAACAGCGAACTGTTCATCAGAGATATCGTAAGCAACTTGACGACGGTTGCGGGTCGCATAGAAATGGCAATATGAGCATTTCACATTACATCTTCCAGTCACAACCGTGTTAAAGGTATAGATGCGCTCACTTGTACCAGCGTTCGACTGTAAGCTATCGGTCAGTATTTTAAGAGACATTGTGCTTCCTTTTTTCTAAAAAAGAATGCTGGCGGTTTTTTCCGCCAGCATTCAACAATTTACAGAAGTGCCGAAGTCTACGGATCGGTGCTGTAGGCGAGGCTTGTGAGCCCAGACGGACATTTGTTCTGCTGCAGCTGTGCACTGAACTGTCTGCGAACAATTGCTTGAAGCTTTTCAGCGACATTTTCTTTTTGCATGGAAGACCTCTTTTTTAAGGAACGGTATAAAACTTTAACGGGTCATCCGCAAAGTTAACCTTTCCAAAATTACTATACATTCTATTTATAGTTTTGTCGAGTACTTGTAGAAATAAATTTGTTTTCACGATATACTATTAATTCTTCACACATAGATATTAGATTATACGAGGGGTGGGGAGGCCTTAGTCCAACCGGATTTAGTGGGTATATGACTTGGCTTGAGCACTTCAGTTACCCAACAATAATAAAAGGTACTTGACTTTTTTAAATTTTAATGTTTATATATTAATAGGAGTTCATTTTTACGTATGGAGAATCCCATGATCAGTACAACAGAAGAACGCACAACAATCGCGCGCAAGATCATGGATCGAGGCGTGATTACTGGTGTGTTGCCGGACCGCGAGAGCTTTCTTGTACGACTGGCAAGTACGACCCCGATGCGAATCTACATCGGTGCTGACCCGACATCAACAGCACTCCACCTTTCACATGCAAAAAACTACATGCTTTTGGAGGAGTTTCGAACGCTGGGTCATGAAGTCATCGTACTCTTCGGTGATTTCACTGCTCGAATCGGAGACCCGACAGACCGCATCTCGGCGCGTAAGCAACTGTCTTCGGACGATGTGAAAGCAAATGTAACTGAATGGCTGGAACAGATTCGTCCTTTGATGGATTTTGATGCTGAGGTGAATCCGCCGCAGGTCAAGTTCAATTCAGAGTGGCTTTCTGTACTGACTATGGAAGAGGTGGTTAATCTCACCTCAATGGTTACGGTACAACGTATGCTCGAGCGTGATATGTTCGAGAAACGCATGCGTGAAGAAAAGCCAATCCATTTGCACGAATTCTTGTATCCGTTGATGCAAGGGTTTGACAGTGTAGCAATGGAGGTCGATGCCGAACTGTGTGGGACCGACCAGACGTTCAACGCTCTGATGGGCCGCACGCTCATCAAGAACCTGAAAAGAAAAGATAAGTTCGTTGTAACGGTTAACTTGATGGAAAACCCGAAAACAGGCGAGCTTATGTCCAAAAGTCGCGGTACAGGTGTCTTTCTAAATACCGATGCCTTCGATAAATTCGGCGCAATCATGTCGCAGCCGGATGAGATGATCAAGTTGTTTTTGATCAACAATACCCGTATCGAGTTGCCTGAAATTGAAGAAATTATGCAAGCACAAAATCCTCGAGATGCAAAAATGCGCGCAGCGTTTGAAGTCACGAGAATTTTTCACGGCGATGAAATGGCAACTGAGGCGCAGGAACGTTTTGTGCAACTTGTGCAATTGCACGGCGCTGCGGAGAACGTTCCTGAATTAATGATTGAAGCAGGATCGACCATCTTTGCAATCTTGCGTAAAGCTCTCGAAGCTGAAACCAGCAACAATGAGATTTATCGCCTGCTTGCGCAAGGTTCTGTTAAGATCAACGATGAAAAAGTACTTGAGCGAGACCAAGTGATTCATGTATCACCTGAAGGTTTAAACCTGAAGGTAGGAAAGAAACGCTGGTTTAAACTCAAGACAGTCTAGCTTGTTGCCAGAACTACTACGTCCGATTGAGAAATCAATCGGACGTTTCTTATTTTGAAAATATATATATAGGGAAAGAAAAACTGTTTTATTTGCAACTATTCATTATATCGTAACCATTTATCAGAGTTATAGACTAATTAAACTATATCCCTACTCTAATGCTCGCAAACCATCATCAGAAGTGTTTATAATGTTTACACTACATTTAAATAATGTTTGAAAGGAAATATATTTCATCAGACAAAGTTTATAACTTTAACCAAATTAAAGTGAGTCAAGTGGTTTGTACAACTAACTAAAATGAAGATATTGTATCTGATGAAGACTTTTTTCCTATTCTGTTTGGAAATAATAGATATAAAGGTGTATTAGGATTTAAAGGTCATAAGTTGTAAAACTGATTTCAAAAGTGCTAAAATTTATTGAAACAAATAAATTTTAACCAAAAAAT
>JANNCH010000574.1:0-6583 GCA_031386315.1 Pseudobdellovibrionaceae bacterium | reverse complement strand
TTTGGGATGGGTACGACGGTTACAATTCCTTTCGCAAAAGCATTGTCATTCGATTTTGGTTATTACTATGTGATGTTCGCTTCATTGGTTATCGTCGGGACTGCCAATGCAGTGAACTTAACTGATGGACTGGATGGGTTGGCGATTGTTCCCGTGATGATCAGCGCTGCGACTCTGGGTCTTTTTGCATATGTGACTGGTCACTATGCTATTGCTAATTATTTGCAAATCCCCCATGTGATTGGAGCCGGTGAGTTGACTCCGGTTGCTGCGACAATTGTTGCGGCTGGAATGGGCTTTTTGTGGTTCAATACTTACCCTGCGCAAGTATTCATGGGTGATGTGGGCAGTCTGTCGTTGGGTGGTTTTTTAGGGACGATGGCGGTCATCACTCGCAATGAGTTGTTGATGGTTATTTTAGGCGGGGTCTTCGTTGTAGAAGCTCTTTCGGTGATTACGCAGGTGATCTCGTTTAAACTCACGGGCAAACGTGTTTTTAAGATGGCGCCGATCCATCATCATTTCGAGCTCAAGGGGCTCACCGAAACGAAGATCATCGTTCGGTTTTGGATTATTTCTATATTGTTGGCCGTTCTCAGTTTAGCGACGCTAAAGTTAAGGTAGGATATATGTATAAAGAACTCAGTGAATTAAAGGATAAAAGAATCCTTGTTGTGGGCCTTGGTAAAACGGGAGTGTCACTTGCGCACTTTCTAACTAAGTATGAAGCACAAGTAACAGTGACTGACCACAAGTCAAAACCAGAATTATCGGCACAGTTGGAATTAGTTGGCGATTTACCAATTAAATTTGAATTGGGTAGCCACAGTCCTAAAACATTCTTGCAACAGGATTTGGTGATTTTATCGCCGGGCGTTCCAAGCAGTTTGAAGATTTTTGATTACGCACGCTCTCAGGGCGTAAAAATCACAGGCGAATTTGAATTCGCTGCAAATTTTATCAAAGAACCCATCATTGGTATCACGGGTACGAATGGTAAAACGACAGTGGCTCGTTTGATCGAATCTTTTTTGGCTGAATCTGGAATCAAACCTTGGGTAGGTGGTGCGATTGATCGTCCATTGACAGATTATTTACGTTCAGACGAAAAAGCTCAGGTTGTGATCACTGAAGTTTCTAGCTTCATGCTTGAGCACTGTGAACATTTCAATCCAACGAATGTGGTTTTCACAAACTTAGCTGAAAATCATTTAGATCGTTATCGTTCAATGGAAGAATACGTGAATGCAAAACGCCGTATCTTCAAAAATACAAATCAGGCGACAACTTCAATTTTGAATGCCGATGATAACGCCGTGATTGAACTTGCCCGTGATCCATCCGTTCAACGTGGCAGAATTTTTTACTTCTCGCGTAAGCCTGCGCTTGAACCACAAATTATGAACATTGGTGGTGCTGTGAATATCGGTGATGAAATCCGTGTCCGCACAGGCCCAGATATCGAATTGTACAATATCAAAAACATGAAAATGCGCGGTAAACACTCTGTTGAAAATATCATGGCAGCGATTTTAACAGCGCGCGAGCATGGCGCTAAGCACGAAGCTATTCAAAGTGTGATTGAAAACTTCCGCAATCTTCCACACCGTATTGAGTACGTACGTAAAGTTGGAGGAGTCTTATTTTACAACGATTCAAAAGCAACAAATGTTCACGCTGTGTTGCGTGCTTTAGATTGTTTTGAAGAAAATATCATTCTGATTGCGGGTGGTAAAGATACGAATTTGAACTATGAACCCCTACGTCCGTCTGTGAAGCGCAAAGTTAAGACTTTGATCTTGCTGGGCGAGGCCAAAGAGCGCATCAACCGCGACCTTGGTGACTTTAGTGAGACCTTTTTGATCGGTACATTTGAAGAAGCGGTCTTGATTGCTTACCAAAAGTCTAGAATCGGGGACATAGTCCTGTTGTCACCTGGATGCTCTAGTTTCGATATGTTTGACAGTTTCGAAGAGCGCGGCGATTATTTTAAAGAGATCGTTAAAAAGTTTAAGTAGTATAGAATCTACCTGAGGGGGATCCATGTTTTCAAAAGGCTCGTTTATTTTTGCAGTTGCGTGTTTGTATTTAACTGGATGCGCATCTGGAGCCTTCAAAGCTCGTCAAGAGCAGCGTGAAAAGCTAGTGGGTTCCTCAGGTTTGTATTGTGAATTCGTGAATGGCGAACAACATCCTGATATCGATGTTGAGTTGAATATGCAGATGGCAAAACGTTGTGACGCCAGCAAGCCATTTTCAATTACCAATTATAAAACATCTTCGGAAATGAATGGTGTGATGTATTGTTGCCAAGTACCAGGCTCAGCAAAAATAAAAGTCTCATCTGCAGCACCAGTGTCTGCTTCTGCAGCAAAGGCAACTTCGGGGTCTTCAACGTCAGCAGCAAAAGCTCTATCATCGATTGCAAAGCCAGAGATGGGTCCAGCAAAGGGACCTGCCATCGAGATCGAGTCTGAAGACGCCATAGTTGGCGAGTAACCACTCAGTCTAGTTTTTCGCTCAAGATAGACGTAAGTAACATCTCTGGATACACTTAACGTCAGAGGTTCTGCTATGTTACGTTATTTATCCAGCAGCTTGTTTTTAGCAATCATCGCACTTATGGGTATTGGTTTAGTGCAGGTTTATTCTGCAAGTTATATCTTTGCGACTGAGTCCTACGGCGACGGCCTTTATTTTTTTAAAAGACAGCTTATTTTTGCCGTGATTTCATTTGTTGTTTTGATCGGCACTGTTCACATTCCATTTCGTTGGATAGAAAAATACGGTTGGGCATTGTGGATAGTTGCAACACTTGGCTTGATTGCGACATTTGTACCTGGCTTAGGGGTCAGAGTCGGTGGGGCCATTCGTTGGATTCAGTTACCTTTAGGTATCCGCTTTGAGCCTTCTGAGCTTTTAAAAATTTCGTTCAGTGTTTGGTTTGCTAGCTTACTGTGTCGACAAGAAAACATTTTAGCGCGGGTGAAATGGCATTGGTTGTTGGCAGCTTTAGTTTTACCACTGGTTATTTTACTGAAGCAGCCTGACTTTGGAAGTTTTGCCATTATTCTAATGGTCGGTGTAGGTCTGCTATTCGCTTTTGGCTTGCAATGGAAATATGTCATTGGTACTTTTGCCGTTTTAATTCCAGCTTTTTATTTTTTGGTCATGTCAGTCCCATATCGCAAGGCACGCGTATTAGCCTTTTTAGATCCATGGTCGGATCCAGAGCAAAAAGGCTTTCAAGTTATTCAAAGTATGCTGAGCTTTCATTCGGGTGGTTTGACAGGGGCTGGCTTAGGCAAAGGACAAGGAAAATTATTCTTTCTTCCCGAAGCCCATACAGATTTCACCTTGGCTGTCTTTGGTGAAGAGATGGGCTTTATTGGTTTCATCGCGATATTAGCTTTGTATGGCTTTATTGTTTTTCGTGGTATTCAAATTGCAGTCAAGACAGATAGTAGTTTTAAGCGTGCGATGTCGATTGGTCTTTCTTTGACCTTTGCATACTCGGTATTTATTAATGCGGGTGTTGTCATGGGTCTATTGCCAACAAAGGGACTGACATTGCCATTCTTGAGCTATGGTGGCAGTTCGCTGATTGTATTTTGCTTTATGTTCGGTCTGCTGCTTAATATCGAAAATACATTTGAAGATAATAAGTTCTCACATCGATTCGTAAAAAATCGCCATCGCTCGACAAAGGTATCCACGTGATTTCACAAAAGCATATTGTGATTGCTGGTGGTGGCACCGGTGGTCATATCTATCCAGGCATTGCCATCGCACGTGCGTTACTAAAAAAAGATCCAGAAATAAAAATCCACTTTGTAGGAACATCAGCGGGACTGGAAACCAAGATCATACCCCGTGAAGGTTTTGAATTGCACTTGATTGAAAGTGGAAAACTAAACATACGTGGTAATCTTTTAAAAAAATTGCAGACGTTGATTAAAATTCCCCAAGGCTTGTTTCAATCTATCCGATTGTTATGGCGCTTAAAGCCCATGTACGTCATTGGTGTTGGTGGATACGCCTCTGGACCATTTGTTTTGGCCGCAAGTTTGATTGGTTTTCCAACAGCGATTTGGGAACCCAACGCCATGCCCGGTATGGCCAATCGTTTGCTTTCTAGATTTGTAGATAAATGCTTCATTGTTTTCAAAGAGGCTGGACAACATTTAAGAAATAAAAATATCTTACAAACGGGAATGCCCGTACGTGAAGAAATCGCAAAAGCGCAACCTCAGGCACGCTTAGATGATAAGTTTCATTTGCTTTCATTTGGTGGAAGCCAAGGGGCCCGTGCAATCAACAACGTGCTTAGTGATGCGCTATTAAAAAGTGATTGGACACAAAATCTGAGTGTTGTGCACCAAACAGGCACTTTGGATTTTAAAAGCATGAGCGAAAAATATCAGAGCGCAAGTTGTGATGTTTCAGCCTTTGAATTTATTTTTGAAATGCCTAAATATTACTCTTGGGCCGATATTATAGTTAGTCGTGGGGGCGCAAGTTCTATCGCTGAAGCGGCAGCCTTTGGGATTATACCCATTATTATTCCGCTGCCAGCAGCGGATGATCATCAAAAAAAGAATGCTGAAAGTCTTGTGCAAAAAAATGCAGGACGTATGATCCTGCAAAAAGATTTGACCCCCGAGCGTTTGATTCAAGAAATTCAGTCTTTACGCAACGATAAAGCTTTGCGTGCCGAGATGGTTCAGAATATAAAGGCTTTCTATATTCCCGAGGCAGCCGAAAGTATTGCGCGAGAAATTTTAAGCTAAAAAATAACCCTGTAAGTAGGCTAAGCGGTGCATCGCCCGCGGATAAGAGTTGTTATGAAATTACAGAAGGCAAAATTTCATTTTGTGGGCGTGGGCGGAATTGGTATGTGTGGACTTGCCGAGCTTTTGCATAATATGGGTGCGAAAGTGAGTGGCAGTGATATTTCTGACAACGCCAACACAGAGCGCCTTAAAGAACTTGGTGTGCAAGTTTTTAAAGGTCACCAGGCGAGCAACGTTGGGGCCGCTGACGTGGTGGTTTATTCTAGCGCTATTCAAAATAGTAATCCTGAAATTGCAGAAGCCCGTGCGAAGCAAATTCCATTAATGCCAAGGGCCGAGGCCTTAGCTGAAATCATGCGCTTAAAGCGCGGGATCGCTGTAGCAGGTACCCATGGCAAAACAACGACCACGAGTATGACTTCAGCAATCTTTTTAGATGCGGGGCTAAGTCCTACCATTGTTGTTGGTGGGCGCTTTGAACTTATTAAGTCGACGGCATTGCTTGGTACAGGCGAATGGCTTGTGGCTGAGGCGGATGAAAGTGATGGAAGTTTTCACAAGCTATCTCCTGAGATAGCTATTATTACCAATGTGGATTCAGATCACTTAGATCATTTTAAAACATTTGAAAATTTGCAGAAGTCTTTTTTAGACTTTGCTCACCGGGTTCCATTTTACGGTGTGTGCATTGTTTGTGGTGATGATCCTCAAGTGCGACTGTTATTTGAAAATTTTCATAAAAGAATTTTGTTTTATGGCTTTGATGAAAAAAATGATTTGGTTCTTAAGGGCGAAAATGGCCACTACGAACTTATTTCAAATGACAGATTAACGAATTCACAAAAAAATCTTGGCAAATTTTCAGTCAAAGTTCCCGGTCGTCATAATGCTTTGAACGCCGTTGCTGCTTTGGCTGCAGGCATGAGTGCAGGACTTAGCTTTGAAGCCTGTTCTAAAGGTATTTCTACTTATGAAGGTGTGGATCGCCGCTTTCAATTCAAAGGCGAAAAAAGTGGTATTAAGGTTTTTGATGATTACGGGCATCACCCGACAGAAGTACGTGCGACTTTACAGGCCTTCCGAGAAAAATTCCCGCAGAATCGATTGGTGATTTATTTTCAACCCCATCGCTATTCGCGCACTGAGCATTGCTGGCATGATTTTACGAACGCATTTTCGCAAGCTGATGTAGTGCTTTTAACGGATATCTATGCAGCAGGCGAAGTTGCGATTCCAGGGATTCACTCTGAAAAGTTAGCACAAGAAATGAAACACAGCCACACAAGCTACCTTCCAAAAGACAATCAGGCGGTGGCTCGTATTTTGACGACATTAAAAAGCGGTGACATCTTCGTTACACTGGGCGCGGGTGACGGCTGGAAGCTTGGTATGGAAGTCCTAGGTAAAATTAAATGAACATACAGCAGAATGTTTTGTTGGCAGATTATACCTCATGGCTAGTCGGTGGCCCTGCCGAATACTTCTGCTTACCTACGAATATTAATGAACTCAAAGAAGCTTTGCTTTGGGCTGATAAACTAAAACTTGCGGTGTCTGTTCTGGGTGGTGGCAGCAACATTCTAGTTTCAGATAAGGGTGTTAAGGGTTTAGTAATCTGCTTACGTCGCTTTTCGGGGACTGAAGTCACCGAAGAAAATAATCGCCTTCAAATCATTGCGATGTCCGGCGCGGGTAAATCAGATTTGTTAAAAATATTTTTAAAACATAAATTAGCTCCGGCACTTTTTTTAGCAGGTCTTCCAGGTGATACCGCGGGTGGTGTTGTGATG
>JANNCH010000467.1:0-2106 GCA_031386315.1 Pseudobdellovibrionaceae bacterium | reverse complement strand
TTGATGTTCCGCTGGTTTGCGCGGAGCGGCCCCAAGGTGCTGCCCTCGAAAGACGACCTGGAGAATGGATTTGGATTCACCGTCGAATCGCCCGGAACTGATGGGCGGGTGGCATTGTCGATGCGGAACGACGCGCATCCCGCGAACAGTTGGTCGCATTGTGTGGAATGGTTTCCGAATCCAGAGACGGCCGTGGCGCGACTGCGCCCGTTCCGCTTCAAACCGCAGGACGTGCTCTGGGTGCGATTCGCCGACGAGGACGAGCACTTTGACTACGAGCAACTGAGTTGCTTCACGTATCACAATCTGAATTGCGCGGAGTCCGTGGAGCTGACGGACAAATACATCAAGGGTCAGGATTTCCCCATCGTGGTCATCGAAGGTTTTTCCGAGGACATGAACCCATCGACGGACACCGAGGCGGAACAGCGCATGTGGCAGCGGCGCAAGGAACTCTATGTCTGTGCGAGCCGAGCGACGGCGTTTTTGTTTTTGGTCGCCGGTCGTGACACCGGCGACGCAGGGGCGGCAGAGGAATTTCGAGCCATCGTGCGCCAGCTCTCCGCCCCGGAAAAAGACGACGACGGTTTCCCGCGAACGTGGCGCTTCAACGTCGCGCCTTCGGCAGATACCGAACGGCGGAAGATGGATGTCTTCACGGACGCACAGGAAATTTGACCCAGTATGAAATTCACCGCCGAGCGGCACGCCAAAAGGAGATTGCTGTGGCACAGCAACCACATCGCCGTGAAAGTGATCGCCATCTTCGGAAACGACACGATGACGTTGGTGACAGTGACGGCGGGGTAAAACTAAGTTTTTTTCAGGATTTCTCCCAAACGTGATTTTCTCATTGTCCACAAGGGGCAGTGTGGTAGCCTTCGGATACGCACGACTCGTGGGGTTTGCCGGTAAAAACGCTCAAAAATCCAGCCTGCGAAGTGGTTCGTTCATTTAACAAAAGTGTTGGCAGAGCCGATGGCGGTATCGTATGATACCGCACATGAATTTCGTTTTCCATGACCAAGCGCCCAACCACGAAGGAACTCAACGGCAAGGTGAGCCATGCCTTGAAGGCGCTTGCCGCCGGGCGCAGGGATTTTGGAACGCGAAAGCATTGGACAGGTGATCGCGAGGAACTCGGACTGGAATCGGCGGTAGAACTTTGGGAACTGCTGCCGAAACTGCTGGAGGAAATCAGACAAGCGAAACCGGAAGAATGTTATGCAGGCCAGTACCCTCCCCAGCGATCCTACGAGTCCGACGCCGCGATCAAAGGCAAAGACCTTTGGGCCTTCGCTTGGATCAGCAAGCGTTGTGGCAAAAAGATGTATCTTAAGTTCGTTCTGACGAAGGACAGCCGGGACGAGTGGCATTACTTCCACTTGGACTGCCACGAAGACCGGCCAAAATGAAATGAGTTGTATGCTGTGTTTGCAATGCAAAAACGAGAAGTTCACCGCCAAGACCGTGGCGACGCCACAGTGCTTCCGCAGTGAGGAGTTCACAGTGAAGGCTCCGGCAATGGTTTGCACCAAATGCCATTGGACAACCATGACGGATGCGCAAGCTGATGCGTTGGTCAACATCACCGCCGACGAATACCGTCGCCGACACGGTTTGCTTACGAGCGCGGAGATTGTCGCGCTTCGCAAAAAGCGTCAGATGAGCCAGCGCGAGTTCGCCAAGTTCCTCGGCGTGGGCGAAGCCAGTGTCAAACGGTGGGAGACCGGGTGCGTTCAGGAGAAGGTTTATGATGAACGAATGAGGGCGAAATGCGCGGCGATGAAATGCCCAGCCGCAAACGAGTTCGCCGTGCCACCCGCACAGATTCGTTTTCATACTTTCCGGATGGACAAGCCAACGGCCTTCCCGATGCGTTCACAGTTGACCGCAGTGTGCTGCGCAGGTCCGACCACCGAACGCAGCCGGCTCTCCATCCAGATCGAACTGTCGGATGGTCACTCTTGGCGAGCTTCTCACTACCCAGCAAATGATCCCGCTCTCCCCGCTACAGCTTAAAAGCCACGTTTTTCCGGTGATCAATGTTCGGGCGAATCTGACGGGAACGCACGAGGGCAAGATCAACCTAGATCAACATCTGGT
>JANNCH010000465.1:0-2158 GCA_031386315.1 Pseudobdellovibrionaceae bacterium | reverse complement strand
AGCAATGCTGCGTCACAGAAGCCATAGTGGACAAAAAAACAAAAGGACCAAGTTGACCCCGATCCTTTCTTAAAAATTATATTTAACGCGGCATTGCTACCAAAAAGTAGCAGGTTCCTTTTAGCCGCGGGCGTAGCGTTTGTTCATGGATTCGCGGATTTCAGCACCTTCGATGCTGAGGCGAGTCCATGGAATTGCGCGGAGTCTTTCCGCTTCGATTTCTTCGTCGGTCTCTTCGCATGTGCCGAAACTTCCGCTCTCGATACGCGCTAAGGCGCTTTCGATTTCCATGAGTTGTGCGCGCATTCTTTCGTGCATGCTAAGGAATTCTGCCTCGGCAAGTACACGGACCGTTTGATCGCCTTCATCCCCGCCTTTGTCTTCATTGTCTAAATTCAGACGAGACTCTTTTACACGATTCAGAATGTCTGCTTTTGACGTCAAAAGCATTTTTCTGCATTCACTTACTAATTTTTCAGAGATAGCCATATCTCCTCCTAAATTTTAGCTAGGCTTGCATTCGCCTAAGTTTCTAAGTTCAGTTCCTTCCGCCCCTCGGAGTGCCATTTTGGAACTGAACTATTAAGTTCCACCTATGTAAGTTTTGCAAGCAAAAAATCTTACACTAACTTAAAATTAACCAAGTCCCTAAAATTTATGGTGTTTGTCAGAATGCTATTTGAGAGACGCATAGTATTAAATCGCTCTATTTGAAGTCAATTTAGAGTGATCTATCTATTTTTCTATTTTACCCCAACTTCAGCAGATTGGTTTTCAAAATTTGCTTCGCGTTATTTTTCTGGACCCTTGATTGACCGTTGGCGGTTTAAATAGAAACTGGTACCCGAGTGGAATGATAGCTCTATCCATTTTGATACACCTCATGATCCCTCAAAGCCTTGCCCAGAGCCCCCTTGACGGCCTCTGGAAACAAGACTGCCGAAGCAACACCATCCGCACAGAGTCCTTCGCAGGCCCCTCTGTAACTTTAGAAGAAAACTATTTTACCGACGCAGCCTGCACCAAACCCATCCTGCAGTTTAAAAACACCGGCACATATATAGTGATAAACGAACAAATGGATTTTCGCTTCGTTAGCGTCAGCACCACCTTACAAATGGATGCCATGGTCGACGACTTCAACCGCCGACAAGTTTGTGGCTTCACGGATTGGAAAATAAATGAAGAAAAAGAACTAGCCGGCCTGATCTGCCGCTTCTTCAACGAGGCCACAAACACACAAGTTCCAAAAACAGATGATATGCGCTACGGAATTTACAAGATCAAAGCCGACTATCTTTTTCTAGGTCAGCTAACACCTACAAAAAATGCGCTCACACCCGAAGCAAGACCAACCGAGTGGAATCCGCAGTTCTATATAAAAGCTCAAGAGTAGGAGTTGATATGATGAGAACAAACACCAAGATCAACCGAGCAAAATCCCCATTTTTATCTAAGAGCCAACCTATACTTAATGACTAGTCGGCTTTCTTTTTAGATTTTCAGATTCGGAGTTCAGTACCCACGAAAGCGCGCTGACTTTTGTAGACTTTTCTTCTACGAAGACACGCAGTGGAGCATTTGTACTTCGATATTTATTTAGAGAAATTCCGTAAATTCCTTCTTTAGCAAAAGATGAATTTTCTATATCAATACTAGACTTAGGATATCTTTTCTGAACTTCAGCAAAACTGTTTTCAGGATCTTTTTCACTTACAAACCAATTTGCAGACAATAACTTTTTTGTTTTAGAAGAAAATACAAGTGACAACCTCGGTGTACGCTGAACTTCATTATCGATATAAACAAACGCATCTTTTTCTTTGGCAATAGATTGTTTAATATCTGGCATACCAAAAACTAGCTCGACTTGCTCTGCAGTCATCTCAGCTAAGTCAGCATTATCTAGTTTATCAAGCTTCAAAGAATTGTTATTGAGCGAATACGTGCTACAACCGGGACACTTCACACCAGCTATAGACGCAGATGAAAAGACAATAAAAAATAAGAATATAAATAAATGAGGCATGCACAACATTGTACAAAATTTAAGAACAACTTCAAGATCGATCCCGCATCAATCAGTTCACCAAGCCCAAGACATTGTTCGTCCCTAGTTCCTGCTTCTGCAAGCCTGCCCTCCTCTCCTAAATCAGAC
>JANNCH010000462.1:0-2917 GCA_031386315.1 Pseudobdellovibrionaceae bacterium | reverse complement strand
GTAAAACGATCTGCGCATTATCAGATGCCGCCGCTTTGCCAGTTTTGAGTTTCGTTTCTAAATTCCGTGACGAATTTGAGTTCTATGTTCGCGAGGGACGCTCAAAGGTGAGAGGAACAGCCTATGCTGAAATGCACCATTAATGGTAAAGAAGTCGAAGTAAAGCCGGGTACATCGATCATCGAAGCGATGACTCGATCCGGTGACCGTATTGCCCACTATTGTTGGCATCCGGGCCTGAGTGTTGCCGGCGTTTGCCGTCTTTGTATGGTTGAAATCGAAGGAAATCCTCGCGTACAAATTGCGTGTAACACGATGGTCACAGAAGGTATGAAAGTTAATAATACTTCTGAAAAAGTACGTGATGCTGTTAAATGGGGACTGGATTTCCATTTGATCAATCACCCGCTGGATTGTCCAATTTGCGACCAAGCAGGCGAGTGCGGATTGCAAGACCAATATATGGAGTACGGTAAGTACGATCCAGAAATGGCCGAGCCAAAACAGAAAAAACACAAAGTGGTCGATCTTGGTCCCACAGTGGTTCTGGATTCTGAGAGATGTATTCTTTGCTCTCGTTGTGTGCGTTTCACAGACGAAGTTTCAAAAACAAACGAGCTAGGTTTATTCAATCGTGGAGACCGCACTGAGATCGGTACCCACGACGGCAAACCTTTGGATAATAAATACTCTTTGAACACCGTGGATATCTGTCCAGTGGGGGCTTTGACCTCTAAAGACTTCCGTTTTAAACAACGGGTTTGGTATCTAAAAGATTCAGAAACAATCTGCAATGGCTGTTCGACTGGTTGTAACGTGAAAGTCTACTTCAATAAAGAAGGTATGTTTCGTGTGAAGCCTGTTTACAATCCAAATGTGAATGGTCACTGGATGTGTGACGAGGGTCGTGATGTTTATAAATTCGTAAACAAAGAACACCGTTTGTTGAAAGCTAAAAAGCACACAAATGGCGGTTGGTCAGAAATGGCCCCGGGCGCTGCTGCGAAAGAAGTGCGCAACTTGCTTTCAACGACTTCGGCTGATGCAATTGCGCTGGTATTAACTGCACAATACACAGTGGAAGAATTCGATGCGATTGTTTCGACTTTCGTGAACGAGTACAAATCTAAAAAAATCTACTATTGGGTCAACAACAAAGAGTCTTTCGACACTTTCGATGGTTTGCTCATTCGCGGGGATAAGAATCCAAATACAAAAGGCTTACTAAAAGTTTTAGAAAAGCACGGGATCACCGCGCCTTGGTCTGAACTTAAAGCAGGTTTGGATAATGGATCGATCAAAACTGTTGTTGTTGCAGGACCTGAAAATCAAGCGGTTTACCCAGATTTTGAAGTTCGTGTGAAAGATCTTTCAAAAGCAGGGCAGTTGGTTTGGTTGCAAGCCGGTCGTTCCGATGTACTGGATTCTTTGCATGGAAATGTTTATCAAATCCCATTGAAAACCTTCGTTGAAAAAGATGGAACTTTCATCAATCAGGCAGGTCTTGAGCAAAGATTCAAAAAAGCCACTGTGATCGTCAGCGAAGCACTGACTTTGACTGAGGCCGCGTTGTTGATGTCAGGTAAAAACTTGACGATCCCAGCGACGACTCCTGAATTTGTTGAAAGCAATCGTCCCACTTACCGAGTGATGCAAGAGACGCGTAAGAAAAATGAATTTGTCTTCAAACGAGGCAGCCTATGAGTATCGTTCAAAATAACTCTGAAAAGAGCAAATGGTATTTACCAGGAATCCTAACGGGCCTTGGTATTACCATGAAGCATTTGGTTGTGAATCTTCTGAATAAAAATAAGATGGAAACTTTGAACTACCCAGAAGAAAAGTATGAGTATTCTCCACGCTTCAAAGGTAACCACGTTTTGACTGTTAAAAAAGATGGATCTCTTCGTTGCACAGCCTGTATGTTGTGTGCGACGAATTGTCCTGCGGATTGTATTACAATCGTAGCAGCCGAGCATGATGATCCGACTGTCGAGAAATTCCCGATCAATTACGAAATCGACGTACTTCGTTGTGTATTCTGTGGATTTTGTGAAGAAGCTTGCCCTGTGGATGCTATCCGCATGGGCCCTGAATGGCAGACCCCAGGTCTGACAGGCGATGATTTTATTTATGATATTACGAAACTGGCTTACCGTCCGTCGCTTAAGGGTGGGATACAAACACATGTAGACGATGAAGAACGCCATAAGGCGGGTATCTAAGGCGGGCGCTTCTTGAGCGCCCTTGGCTATGTGGTACGCTCTTGGTCCTATTTGGAATTTGTTAAACCCACCCCCTCAAAGCGGTGGGTTTTTTTGTTTTTTAGGGTTTGGAAGTTTGTAAATATTGGAAATTTGAGTCTATTTTTGGGTTCGTCTTTGCTATTTGGGGTTGTTATGGCTAGAACAAGGCCGATACAAAAAAATGGCTTTATTTGCCAAACTGGAGAGAACCCCCATGAGATTCTTGTTATCCACGTTCGTTAGTTTAATTTCTGTCGCAACATTCGCGCAAACCATCCCGACAACTTCAGTGACCTTGCCACCTGCACCTGCAACAGATGCAGTGGCTCCGGCAGCTCAGGGTGATTCTGTTATTAAGATCAAAGATGTTTCAGGTAATAAACAATTTGCTGATGATAAAGAAATCACTGATGCAAAAATGAAAGCGGACGCGGGTTCGCTTTCTAAATACAGTCTTTCGTTCAGTCTTTCTTATTATGGACCCACCTTCGGTTAATTAGATGCGAAAGATCAGCCGAATACGGATGGATCGCGTGGCACTTATGAAACAGCGATCAGTGGTTCTTTAGGTGGACGTTATCGCATCGATTCAACGCAAACGATCAGCGTTGGTTCGGGTCTTCGTGCTGTTCATCCGTTCCATGGTATGGAGCGTGTGGATTTGAATAATC
>JANNCH010000378.1:0-2028 GCA_031386315.1 Pseudobdellovibrionaceae bacterium | reverse complement strand
AGCGTAGCTCACTGCACTATGGAGACACACGTATGAAAGCAATAGACATCGAGAAGGTATCCGCATTCCTTAACAGCATTGGTATTGATCGCATCCCAAGTGGCACGTTCAGCATCCATTTTGGGAATGTGTATGGCGATCCATATGTCATCGACGCATCTTTGGTCGATTACTACGAAGAGGAGATCGCTAAGGCCGAGGAATGGGCGCAAGATACGCTCAGAGAAGAATGCAACGGCGATCCGACTACTGTATACGCGTTCGTGAATGACTGCTTAATCACTCACAACCAAGTATTGAGGAATCTGCTGAGTGAATACCACGCAAAAGCCAGAGGCTTAAATGAATGGGGAGACGACATCCTTACTGATGATAATCAGTGGGAACGTGAGTCGAACCTGTAATCCCCCGTTCGGGCGCACTGGGTCCGATCCCCAGTGCTAAGCCTGAGCCCTTAGGGAATCCGAAGGCAGACACCAGCTCTGAACCAACGCTGGCTTTACACGTATGAAAGACACATTGATTGAATTGTGGGAGGTGGTTCTTAAGACCATCTGGATTGGTGTCTTCATTGTCATTGGACTCGGACTGATGCGCCTAATGGCGTGGTCAGACACGGACATGCACGGAGATGGATCAAAGGTGGAGAGGTCGCTTATGCCTCCTCTTTAGCCTGGCTAAAACGTCGAGATGACGTCAACACAACCAGTCCATAGTGGACTGCTGGTCCCAAGTCCAGAAGCCTGAGGGTCAAACGACCGCTGGGTGATGTGGAGGGTAGAATACACGATTATGAACTACGAAGATCCAAACTGGGTGGAGATGGCACAAGCGATCATTAAGCCGGGAGGGCTCCATTGGAAGCTCTCTTCGACCATTAAGACCGGTTCTTTGTGGGCGTCCAAAGCTACCAAGAGACTATGCAAGGTGGTTTGGTCCATGGACCTTGAGACCACTGTGGAGTTCAGCGAGTCACACAACGCTCGCTGCACCTACCTGACGGAACGATTCCTCGAACTATACACCGAGGTCTGAGCCTTCCCCGTAGGACATCACCATTCAATGTGGTGGTGTCCTTAGTGGAAGGGATCAGCCCCATTCTCATCCCATTCCTCTAATACCCCCATTTTTATTCCATAATCAATCATGCCTGGCCGCAGGGAGAGGCACTTTTCGTCTTTAAAACTCGTCATCAGAGACGCTTCGCGTTGTAAATTGATTAACCTATCCTTACAAACAGCAGGGGTCTTTGACGTCTTTGTATTGTCTTTGTATTCACACCAAACCCACAAACCGTCGTAAAAACAACGGTCATTTGATCGTTTGCGACTTTCTTCCTCATCCGCGCATAAAGTTCTCGCTTTCATCTCCAAGATAGTTCACGAAGAGCGCGAAGTCAACGCAGTTGCGCCGCTAACGAAGTGGACGTTTGAGGGCGCATGGGTTTATCTGCATCGGCCTTAACCTTCGGCCTTCTCATCTTAAGGAAATTTGGAGATCTGCGATAATCGAAAATAGAAGGCAAAGATAGCACGCGAGGATGGCAAGAGTGGCCCTTTTGGAATGAGTAGTGGCCCTTTTGAGTCTAAGGAAGGTGATGACTATGGATGAAAGGTGTTGGTATTTTAGCCGGGCTAAAGAGAGGGATTAAACGTCGATGGTGGGTTTGGGTTGGAAGGCGTGAGAAGCGAGAAGTTGGATGCTGACGTTTGAGTTGGAGGAGGATGAAGCGTCGGGATCGATGGCTTTGGAAAGGAGTTTATCGGCGATGGCTGCTTCGGAGAAGGTGGCGGGAATAGGGGAGAGGGCGAAGAAGCGATCAAGGGATTTGCGGGCGCCGTGGAAGAGGGTTTCGCGAGCGTCTTCCTTGCGTTTGAGCCAGAGAGCTGCGACAAGAGCAGCGGGGTCTTCAGTGTTTTGGTCGTTGGCAGCGAGGGCAACGGAGACACGTCTTGGGGACGCCCAAAGCTCTTTGTGAGAGCGGGTGTGGATGGTTGCAGGGGCGAGGCCATAGGTTTTAGCGACGTC
>JANNCH010000352.1:0-5916 GCA_031386315.1 Pseudobdellovibrionaceae bacterium | reverse complement strand
CGATGGCCCTGGCCTGCACCAAACATTGATGCAATTAACTAAGTCGCGTAATAAATTGGTCGAAGAAATTGGCAGTGGTTCGGAGTCTTAGTGGAACTTATAATTATTCGCCATGGCATCGCCGAAGACCGTGAAGACTTCGCCAAAAAAAATCTTGGGGATCATTTGCGTCCGTTGACTCTGAAGGGACGCAAGCGAATTCAGAAAGTCGGTATGCAGTTGGCCGATTGGATTCCAAGTGTGGATATTATCGTTTCAAGTCCCTTTGTACGCGCTCGGCAGACCGCCGAAATTATGTCACAAATTTATTTTGAAACCAAAGTGATAGAAGCCCCTGAGCTTGTGCCACAAAGTCCGCCCGCTGCTTTTTTAAAGTGGTTAAAGGCACACGCACGAGATCTTGGGCGTATTGTGATTGTGGGTCACGAGCCGCAACTTAGTTGTTTTGCGAGTTATTTGCTTTCAGGCAAACCAGATTCATTTATTGATCTTAAAAAGGGCGGGGCTTTGTCTTTAGAGCTCGAATCCTTTGATCTTTCACAAGTAGGCACCGCCGAACTTTTATGGCTACTACCACCCAAGTTCTTAACTTAAAATTTCAGCTACAGCGTTAGTCGTCGTCGACGTACCAGATGTACGTTTTCCTCCTCCTGCCTTGTATCTGAAGTTTTAAATTAAGAACCAGTTCGTGTTGGATTGAGTCCTGACCATAGAATTCCATCGCGAAGACCTACGCATGGGATCATGATTTTTTCGACTTCTGCTTGGCGCATAATTGTTTGAATTAAAAGGCAGGCAGGTAAGATAACGTCGGCACGATCGGGTTTTAGATCCAAGCGTACTATGCGTTCTTTGACTGTATAGTTTTTTAGCTTTTGAATGATCTCTCCGAGTTCTTGCAAGGTGACAAACGTGTTCGGAGTTTTTCGGAGTAGCTGAACTTTGAGTCGACCCATACACTCTAAATTGCCGCCAGTACCGACAGCAAAGTCCAAACGGCTATGATCTGTTTGCGAATGAATATGTTTAGACAGTTGCTCTAGAAACTCACCCATAATCACGTTGAGCTGGGTTTCGTGCATCTTTCGTTTGTTCAAAATATCTAAGATGCGCACAGTCCCCATTGGAAAACTTTTTGTCGCTAAAATTTGATTTTTTTCAGAGAACGTGACTTCAACACTGCCGCCACCGACATCGATGAGCATGATTTTTTTTTGATCTAAATCGATTTCTTTTTTGACAGCCAAATGGATCAAACGGGCTTCTTCGACCCCATCGATGAGTTCGATTTTTATTTTAGAGTGCTCGAAAATAGTCTTAATGAATTGTTCTTTGTTTTTGGATTCACGAACGGCACTAGTGGCGACGGCGCGACAAGTGTCGACTTTGAATTTTCTGTTGATCTGCGAAAACTTCTCGAAGGCCTCTTTGGCATCTTCAATGCTGTCCTCGCTTATTTCGCCATTCATGAAGGCATCTTTGCCAAGACGGACCGGAGCGCGAAACTTTTTTAGAATTTTGACCTGAGTCACAGTGATCTCTGCCACAATCATGCGTATTGCATTCGAACCTATGTCGATGGCAGATATAATTTGTGGCAATGTCACCTCGTCCTAAGCTCGCATCTGAACACTTTTGAAAGACGCCTAAGTAGAGTAAAAAAAAAAGCAATTCTTGGCAAACAAAAGAATCGATGACAGCATAAATGCTATGAAAACAAAAGCAATCTTACTCTCATTTTTTCTACTAGCGAACTCTTCGGCATGGGCTCTTTCAGACTTGAGCCTCGAAGGTGAAATGGATATTGGCACCGAATTCAACCTCTTGCCCACGAGTACACAGGGCAATACGGCTTTTCGCCTGCAGAGTCTCAAATTAGAACTCGGTGTGCCTTTGAAAGACACTAACAGCATTCAATTGCAGATTGAAGGGGCTGAAAAAAGGGCTGTGGGCGGCAGCAATCGTTTTGATTTGCAAATGAAAGAGGCTTACTTAGAAGTTGTGAGCCCTTTTCAGGGTTTGCGCAGCTTGAAGTACGGCCTTATCCCGAACTCTTGGCAAGAAAATCAAAGACAAAACTGGGACTACCGTTATGTTGGTGTCCTGGGGCAGTCCCTGACTGAAAAAAATGGCTATGTGAATTATTCTGACTTGGGTGGGATATTCTTTTCGGGGTTTGCTGAAGATAAAGGCATGTGGTCGATTGCTATCACCAATGGCGAAGGTTTAGCTAACGACGAAGCCGGCCCTCGAAAAGATGCCGAACTTTTTGCTCACAGGGCAGGTTGGTCGTCTATGTCAGTTAGTTTAGGTTATATCTATGGCGCCTATGATCAGTACGATGGTGCTTTGGGTAAAAAAGAGCGCATTCTATTTCAATTCATTTATCAACATGAAGATGGGTTTTTGGCGGGTATTGAGGCCATGGACGCTCACGATCCTGCCGACACTTTCGCATTGTTGAAGATGGCTCAAGGGGTGGACTTGGTGCAGTATAGCGGAACCAATGTCCACGGTATGGGGGCAGCCGCATTTATTCGTTGGAATTCAGGTCCAAAAGCTCAGACGTTGCTGCGATATGAAGACTTGCAGGTCGTTGTCGGCAATCCCGAGAAACGTATGAAAACGATTTGGGGCGGGGCTTCCTATCAGTTTACAGAGGATATCGGCTCGATGCTGGCGTATAATTATTCTTGGTTCCCCGAGCAGTATGGCTTGGGCAGCCGCGATCAATCGGCTATTAAGTTCGCAACTCAAGTGAATTTTTAGTACGCAGTAACTTTGATTTCTAGCTGCGTTGCACCTCCTCGGCGTACAGAAAGTACGCTTTCGTCGGCGGCGCCTTGTAGAAATCAAAGTTACTGCGTACTAGTACTGGATTGTTAGTTTGACTGTCAGGTTTGTGTTAAGACAAAGTTGGCCCTTCACGGAATAGGGCCTTTCATATAAGAAAAAGCAGGGAGCAAAAGTGGAAAGAGCTATCGACACCCATTTAGATGATTTGAAAAAGTTAATTTTGACGATGGGTGGCCACGTAGAGAAAGCTTTGGCGCAAGCCATTGCTGCATTGATGTCACGGGATAAAAATCAATTTAGTGAAGTTCATGAAATCGAAAAGAATATCAATGCTGCCCACTTGCGTGTGGATGAAGCTTGTCTAGGTTTGCTCGCAAAACAAGGTCCTGTTGCAAAAGATTTGCGCCTGATTCTATCAATTATCAAAATCAATACTGACCTTGAGCGCATGGGCGATCAGTCTGTGAATATCGCCTACACAGGAAAAGATTATTTAGATCGTCGTGCTTTGAATCACTTGAGTGATATTAAGAAAATGGCCGACATCAGTCGTGTCATGGTAAAAGAATCCCTGGATTCTTTTGTACGTGGTGACTGTGCTTTGGCAAAAAAAGTTTTGTTGATGGACGATGAAGTGGATCAATTGAAAAATAAAATTTTTCAAGATATGACCGCGCATATGAAGGTCCATTCACAAGATGTTGAAGCCTCTTTAGATTTGATTTTAATCGCCCGCAATTTAGAGCGCTTGGGCGATCACGCCACAAATATTGCTGAAGACGTAATCTTTGCCTTTTCTGGTAAAGACGTCCGGCATGGGGGAAAGTTTGACTGACAACAATATTCATGTGCTGGTAGTAGAGGATGAAAAAGAGATTCGCGAATTGATGGCCTTGCATCTGTTGAGACAAGGATACAAAGTTCGAGAATGCTCCTCTGCTGAAGAAGCCGTGAATGTTTTGTCTGCGCAAAAATACCAGCTCTGCGTGCTGGATTGGATGCTACCGGGGATGAGCGGTGTGGATATCATCGGATTCATCAAAAAAGAACAACCTCAGACCAATGTTTTAATGGTCACAGCCAATGCCGAGCCCCAAGATATCGTTATGGGCCTTGAAAAAGGTGCTGACGACTACCTTTGCAAACCCTTTGAACCCAACGTTTTTATGGCCCGTGTGAAAGCTCTTTTAAGACGCACGCAGACCTCAGTGACGGGGCAAAATGAAGACGAAGTCCAAGTGGGCAGTCTTAAAATCAACTTTAAAACCTATGAAGTCTTTGTGGCTGGTGAAAATCTGCACTTAACTCCTTCAGAGTTCAAGCTCTTAGGGACCATGATTCAAAATCGTGGAAAGGTTTTGACCCGCGATCAATTGATCGAGAATATCCAAGGTGAAGGTGTTAATGTGGTCGGACGTACCGTCGATACCCATGTCTTTGGCTTGCGCAAAAAGCTAGGTGAATGGGGCGATCGCATAGATACCATTCGTGGGGTCGGATACAGAGTAAAAACGGAATAGAACAAAATGATTTCATACAAACGCTTTCCCTGGAGAATTTTCTTACGCTTCTTTTTGGCACAGCTGTTTGTGTACAATATTTTATTTGTTTCAGTGCTGATGATAGCCGATGTCCAGCACAGCCTAGAGGCCACGGCCTACAGCAAAATGCTCGCATCTTACATTTTATTCAGTATTTTATTGTCCGCAATTGTTTCGTTTCAGTTTGTACGACCTCTGCAAAAAGTTATTTTAAAAGCACTGCGAATTTCTAGTAAAAAAACTTCGAAAGAAGTGGGCTTCAATAACGAAGATTTTTTGGATGAAGAGCTCGGTGAATACACCGAGCTTGAAACCGCTTTGAATCGGATCGCACGAAAATTAAAAAAGAAAAAAGAACAATTGGTGCGTGAGCGTGAAGAAAACCAAGCCTTCATGAGTTCAGTGCATGAGGGTTTGATCAGCATCAGTCCTGATGAAAAACTTTTATATTTCAATTCACAATTCGCTGCGCAGTTTATCAGTCCCACAGAGATGAGCTTGTTGCCGGGTTCTTTATCTATGAACACAATTTTTCGGGCACCCGAAGTGAGCGAAGGATTCCGTGCAGCTTTGCGCGATGGTAAAAATAGCAAGCTGACGACCAAGCTTGCCAATCGTGTGGATAACCAACCACGTTTTTTTGCAATTTCGATAGCCCCATTACGTAAAGCTAAGACACGTGAAATTTACGGTGCCATTGGTATTTTTCATGACATCACTGAAATAAAAAAAGCCGAACAGATTCGTATTGAATTTGTGGGTAATGCTTCGCACGAGTTGCGCACTCCGTTGACTTCAGTCAAAGGCTATCTAGAAACTTTAAAAGATGACTTTCGAACAGGACATTTGGATCAAGCAGGTAGCTTCTTAGATATTATCTCTAATAACGTCGATCGCTTGATTGATCTGGTGAATGATTTGCTCAGCATCAGTGCATTGGATAACAACGCTGAGTTACAGATGGAACTTGTAATCCCATTACAGATTTCAGAGCAAGTCGTAAATGAACTGCAAGTGATTGCCGAAGAAAAAAATCAAATCATTCGTGTAAACGGTGATGTTCCACCATTTATGGCGGATGCCCGTAAAGTGGAGCAAGTGCTGCGCAATCTAGTTTCAAATGCGATGAAGTATATTCCTGCGCGCGGAAATATATTAATCAGCTGGGGCAGCAATGTCGCCGGTGATGTGATTTTAAAAGTCAAAGATGATGGACCTGGTATTCCTGGAGAACATCACAGTCGTTTGTTTGAGCGTTTCTACCGTGTCGACAAGGGCCGCGCTCGCGATGCGGGCGGCACGGGCTTAGGACTCGCAATCGTGAAGCACATTATGCAGAATCACGGCGGCAGCGTGCAGTTAGTCTCTGATGTTGATCAGGGTGCTGAGTTTATCTGTACTTTTCCTCGTCTCGTAAAGAAGTAAATCTTTCTGTAATTAGTGGGTCTAGTGTGGATAAGATCTCTTCGAGTGGTCTTACTTACTCCGTTTTCGTCAGAGCCCATTGCTTTCGAATTTAGCCAATGGCTCAAACGGCAGTTCTGAGAGAGTGAATAACCGGGAACATAGGTAACAGTTA
>JANNCH010000349.1:0-2817 GCA_031386315.1 Pseudobdellovibrionaceae bacterium | reverse complement strand
GCCTTCTTTAATCAAACCCATCGCGATACCCGCAACATTGTGTTTCAACGGAACACCAGCATCCAGCAACGCTAGAACACCACCACAAACCGTCGCCATAGAGCTTGAACCATTCGACTCAAGAACTTCACTCACGATACGGATTGTGTATGGGAATTTTTCATGATCAGGCAAAACGGCTTTGATCGCACGCTCTGCCAAGTTTCCGTGGCCGATCTCGCGACGGCTAGTTCCGTTCATACGACCTGTCTCGCCCACAGAGTATGGTGGGAAGTTATAATGAAGCAAGAATTTGCGTTTTTCCATGCCCATCAAAGAGTCGATCATTTGCTCATCGTCACCTGTTCCAAGAGTCACTGTGCCAAGAGCTTGAGTCTCGCCACGTGTGAACAGACCAGATCCGTGCGTGCGTGGCAAGAAGCCCACTTCGCAAGCGATTGGACGGATTGTTTTAACATCGCGGCCATCGATACGAACCGCCTTGTCCAAGATCATTGAACGAGCCGCTTTGTATTTCAAATCTTCAACGATATTGTTTAAGTCTTTTTTACGAGCTGCCAAAACGTCTTTTTCAGTGATGCCAGCAAGCAATACAACTTCTGCCTCTGCAGCAGCTACATCGCCTGCTTTGTAACGTTCTTGTTTTTCTTTGATATTCAAAGCGGCTTCGATTTTTGATCCCAACAAAGTTTCAGCTTTGCTACGGAAGTCTGCATCGATAGTCGGAGGTACAAATGTGCGTTTTGCTTTAGAACCGAATTTTTCGCGCAACTCATCTTGTGCATTCAACAAAGGCATCAAAGCTTGGTGACCGAATTTTAATGCAGCTAGAGCATCTGATTCAGTGATAAATTTAGTTTCGCCCTCTACCATCAACAGACCATTGCGAGTTCCCGCAACGATGATGTTCATGTCAGATTTTTCCAACTGTTGTGGAGTAGGATTTGCTACGAATTGACCGTCAACACGACCCACTTGCAAAGCAGCCGTTGGACCGTTGAACGGAATGTCAGAAATATGCAAGGCTGCCGAAGCACCGATGCTAGCTAGAATTTCAATTGGGAAAGTACCATCTGCAGAAAGAACTGTTCCAACAACTTGTGTTTCAAAACGGTATCCTTCAGGAAAAAGTGGGCGGATAGGACGATCTATTAGACGCGCAGTTAAAACTGCATCATTTGTTGGTTTGGCTTCACGTTTGAAGTAACCACCGGGGATTTTTCCAGTTGCGTAGAATTTTTCGATGTATTCAACAGTGAGAGGGAAAAAATCAAGTGTTGAAGCTCTTTTTGAAGAAACCGCAGTCACCAGGACCATGTTGTTTCCACAGCTAACAAGGACCGCACCATCAGCTTGTTTAGCTAGGCGGCCTGTTTCGATAGTGATCTGTTTGCCACCAACGGATGTTGTTATTGTTGTTTTCATTTATTCTCCAATATCTTTAAAGCGAGATTATTCTAGTGTGTTGGTTTTTTCTTGTGAGGCTTTTATTATTTTTCAATAGTCTGAAAAGTTCAAGGGGCCAGAAGGCCCCTTGACTGAAATAACTTGCGAAAATTACTTACGAAGTTCGAGGGTTTTGATCAAAGCCTCGTATTTTTTGATATCAGTGCGTTTAAGGTAATCAAGAAGTTTTCTACGAAGAGAAACCATTCTTACTAGGCCACGGCGTCCGTGGTGATCTTTTTTGTGACCAGCAAAGTGAGTTGTAAGGTCGTTGATTCTTGCAGTAAGCAAAGCTACTTGCACTTCAGATGAGCCAGTATCAAGATCTGCACGTTTGTGAGTTTTGATAACCTGGGCTGTTTGTTCTTTTGTGACTGCCATTAAAGTCTCCTGTTCGTTATTTTCATAACTGTTAAATATACTTTCGCATTACTGCTAAAGCATAGGCCCTGCGAGTCGTCATGGCTGTCGATCCCCAGAGCAGTTTTTTGTGTTATTCGTTGTATCCCTACCCCCTGCACCCGGTCAAGACTATAAGGTCCAAAAAAGAGCCAAAAAGAAGAACCTTTAACAGTTCTTTATTACTCTGATTTCGACATGATTTTTCATTTTCAACGGGACCAGTGGCTCAAACGGCAGTCCCGACAGAGGACTGTCGCGACTCTATAAAATCAGGAGCGAATTTAAGGGTGTATTTTGATCTCAGGGCCACGATGGCCCTGAGAAAGGCCGCTCAGGATGGCCACGTTTGCGAATACACAATCACAGCTGCAAAAAAGGATTATAGGTAGTGAAATACTCTCTTAATAACGAATCCCTTCACAGTGTCTAATCCAATTAAAGCTAGAACCATACCCGAATCCTGCGACACGATCTGAAAAATCGGCTCAGCCTCGCCCATTTGATAGGCGCCAATCAACAAAGTTCGCAGATCATGACTGATCTGCCCATTTTTAAGCAGATTTTGATCCTGCCCCTTCACACGCAAGCGTTTGGCCAGCGGCAAAGCCAAGGGCATGGCCACAAAGCCTTCCCCACCGGCGCCGCTTTGTCGCACTTCTACCTCAAGTTGCTCTAAGGTTTTGGCCTGCTCCACGCGGTAGGGACTTGAAAAAATACGGCGCAAAGCACTCATGGCGGCTCCACACTCTAGTTTTTTACCCATCTCATCGACCCAAGTGCGGATGAAACTGCCTTTTGAACAATAGATTTCAAAATCGGCATAGGACTGCTGCAAATTGCACTCGAGCATTTTTACGTCGTAAAAGCGCATTTTCTTTTTTGGAATTTCGACTGCTTTTTCTTCGCGGGCGTATTCGTAAAGTTTTTTACCGTCGATCTTCATCGCAGAAAAAATTGGCACAGGTAACT
>JANNCH010000330.1:0-2312 GCA_031386315.1 Pseudobdellovibrionaceae bacterium | reverse complement strand
TGGCTGGGCAGCTAAAGAATTTATTAAACTAAAGAATGACTGCAAATCATACCTACAGAATCTCAAAGTGGAAGCCATAAGTGAAGCCGCAAAAAATATTGCCAAAAAAACTTCAGGTAGCATCTATAGCGAGACCTGCTGCGTGTTTCCAACCAGCAAGCGCCCTACTCAGTCCTATAAAGAAGGCATGCGTCGCTTCGGCTGGAGACGCGGAAACACACGCCTCCATGCCGCGTGTGACTTGTATCGCCTAAAAGGCGACCCCGCTTTGGCCATTACCAACGGGGTCATCATTCGTGGAATGTATCCATTCTATATGGGCGTTTATGCTTTAGAAGTTCTTCACTTGGGCGGACAAGTTGTTCGTTACGGAGAAATATTAGGTTACGCAGTTCCTGGCATTCGCCAAGGCAAAAGCGTGACACCTGGCCAATTGATTGGAAAAATCGGTAAAATCAACTGCTGCAAACCCATGCTGCATTTTGAACTTTATTCCGGAGATAAAAAAGGATCTTTATCTGGCGGTGGAAGATTTCAAAGACGTTCCGATTTAATGAATCCGACAGATTATCTATCTCGATGGGAAAAGAAAACCTTCGGGCAATCTTACTAATAAAAAAGGCATGTTTAACAACATGCCTTTTTTATTAACTCGATCGATTTATTTCGTTTTAAAAATTTTCTTGTTCTACCTGACAACGCAGTGGCAACTGAGAGTCTGGCAGTTTCGTTTCATTTTCAGCACCGACAGTGTGCACATAAATAGAGTTCGTTTTCGCACCCGTTGAAATCGGCTGTCCAAGAGTAAGGATCACGCGATCCCCCGTCTTTGCTAAGCCATAATTCACTAGTAACTTATCCACCTGCAATAAAACATCGTCCAATGTTTTATAACCACCAATGGCCAGGGTTTGAATCCCCCAAGTCAGTTCCATCGGATTCAAAACATCAATTTTACCAGTCACAGCGATAATGCGCGCCTTAGGTCTAAACGACGAAATGATATTCGCAGTCTTACCCGTTGTCGTCATACATATGATGGCTGTGGCATTTAATTTTAAAGCACTAAGTGAGGCACTTGCTGCAATGGATGCCGGAGTGCTCAAGAATTCATTTTCGAGAGAGATTTTATAATAATCTTCGCCGTTGATTTCCACTTCGCTGATGATTTCGTGCATAGTACGAATACATTTGAATGGATATTTACCACTCGCACTTTCTGCTGAAAGCATCACAGCATCTGTCCCGTCCAAAACTGCATTGGCCACATCCGTGATCTCAGCACGAGTTGGTCGTGGATTTTCAACCATGCTCTCAAGCATTTGTGTGGCCGTGATTACAGGCTTACCCAGTTGATTACACATTGTGATAATTTTTTTCTGAAATCCTGGCAAACGACTCTGCCCGACTTCTACAGCCAAATCACCGCGCGCCACCATCACGGCATCACTGATGCGACAGATCTCTTCTAAATTTTCGAGAGCTTCTATCATTTCAATCTTAGCAATAACCTTTGCTTCAGATTTACGTGATTCGATGATCTCTTTTAATTTACGAATGTCTTTAGCATAGCGAACGAAACTCAAAGCAATATAATCCACTTTGTTTTCAATTCCCCACTCTAAATCTTTCAAATCTTTTTCGGTCATGCACTCAACCGGCAAGTTAACGCCCGGTAGATTCATCCCTTTACGATCTTTCAAAAGACCACCATAGATGACTTCGACGTCAATTTCTTTGCCACGAACTGCAAGAACTTTGATTTCCATCAGACCATCATCCAAAAGGATTTTAGTTCCTGGCTCACAGGCCAGAGGCAATTCTTTAAAGTCAGAAGGTATCAAACCATCGCGACCTAAGACTTCTTCGGTTGTCACAACAAGCTTTTGACCTGGAGTGATCACGATAGAGCCTTTTTCAAATTTGCCCACGCGGACTTTAGGACCTTGCAGATCTTGCAAAATCGTCACAGGAGCCTGTAGTTCTCGGGATAGTTTTCGGAGGGATTGAATCACCTTGAGGTGATCTTCATGGGTGCCGTGGGAAAAATTGAGTCGGGCTACATTCATTCCCGCTTTAATGGCTTTTGCTAAGTTGGCTTCATCACGTGTGGAAGGCCCGATAGTGGCCACAATCTTTACTCGACGGTCTGCTAACATATCCCATACTTTCTGAATGGCTAGGGCTCATTTATTTAACTAAATAAATTGGCTAAGCCTTCTTACTATATGAGCCCATCTTTACAGAGAGATTCTGCAAATCAATGAGTCTCATCAGGATCAGCTGGATCGGACTTCAAAACGACACCAAGA
>JANNCH010000296.1:0-1831 GCA_031386315.1 Pseudobdellovibrionaceae bacterium | reverse complement strand
TTAAAAGCAAATTGAGCATGGGATGCCGCTTACCTTTTTGTCGGTAGACTAAAAAATAACTCTGCTTAATTTTACGAAACTCATGGACGATATATAATTCACGGGCTTCAAGCTCACGCCGGACTCCGATTTTTGGAATAGCAACAAGTGAATCAGTTTCAAGAGCGAGTAAGCGCAAAAAAGCAATGTCATCAATGAAGCCGCGAATGTAAGGGGTCTTGGTTTGTGCAGATAGAAAATCTAAGACAGCAGATGTGATCGGACTGCTTTGCGCAGGCAAGTAGACCCCCATTGCCAGATGGCTAGATAAGTTGCCTGATTCATCCCTCTTTGGTTTTTTACGACTGACCAAGCAAACCGTTTCGCTAGTGATTTCAGTCTGCACGAGTGGCTCGGCCGCAGATGAAGAAATTGGAACATCTGAAAGCAGCGCCTCTAACTTGTAGTTTACAAGACGATCAACTAATACAAGCACATCGCCCACTTCAACTGATAGCTCAATCGAAGGATCACCAATCACGGACTCAAGCAACTTCAGCTGTAGATTCTTTGATAGACCCCCCAGAGCGCCGACCCTGAAGCTTGACTTCATTTTTTCTGATCTAAAATATTGAATGAGATCATTTCCTTGGCGAAAAATTTCTTCTGCCTGTGCAAGCGCAAATTGCCCGGCTTCAGTGAGTTTAAAACCGCGCGGGCCGCGCTCCATAAGCTTTGCCCCAAGATGATCTTCGAGTTTCAAAATCTGAAGGCTGACAGCTGACTGCGCTATTCGCAATTTTACTGCTGCTTTTGAAAATCCGCCCTCTTTGCAAACGATCCAAAAATAGTAAAGGTGATGATAATTAAGCCATTCCATAAATTGTAATATCTAAAAAAGAGATGGTTTTTGCAATATTTATATATTTTACAAGTGTCTAAAATTTATAGACACTTCGGTCTAGTTTTTAACGTGTCCGCAACTTAGTGGTAAACACTGAATCGATACTCTAAATTTAAGTTTTGTACCCCACCCAGCAGAATGGAGAAATACGATTGGCAACATTTGACATACTAAAAGCAAACCTGCTTTCACCTATTGTACTCGCTTTTGCACTTGGAGTTTTTGCCAAGCTAGTTCGTAGCGAACTTTCGCTTCCGAAAGACCTTTATGCCTCGCTCTCTATTTATTTACTCTTGGCCCTCGGTCTAAAGGGAGGGGTGGAACTTTCTGAAAGCACTGTTCACGCTATTGCATGGCCCGCAATCGGCACAATTTTTCTTGGATGCCTTACGCCATTAACTGCTTACTTTCTGCTACGTCGACTAGGGCGCTTCAGCTCTGTAGATTCTGCCGGAATGGCTGCACACTATGGATCGGTTTCTGCAGTAACGTTTATTGCTGCCCAGCAGTACACAACAAACATGGGATCACCGGCCGAGGGATACATGCCTACACTGCTTACACTTCTTGAAAGCCCAGGAATTCACATTGCACTGGCCATCGGAGCACTAAAGCAAGCAAAAATTCAAACGAACAAACACGAAGTTCAAGTCAAAAATAAATCCATGATTCTTCACGAAATCCTCACAGCACGTTCGATGATTTTGCTTGTCGGAGGTTTGTTCATTGGTTTTTTAATGGGATCAAAGGGCTATGAACCTATCAAACCATTTTTTGAAACAGGATTTAAAGGAGCCCTTGTCTTATTTTTACTTGAAATGGGAATTATTGCTGCAACAAGGTTCCAAGATTTACGACAAGTTGGTGCCAGACTTATTGCGCTAGGAATTCTATTACCCATAGTGCATGGAACACTGGGTGTGTTTATTGGCTTCTGGACAGGACTGT
>JANNCH010000282.1:0-2772 GCA_031386315.1 Pseudobdellovibrionaceae bacterium | reverse complement strand
TTGATTCAAATGCTCAATACTGGCTAAGCCTGGACGGGTCTTTGGCATGTAGCCTTGTTGCGAAGAAATATTTTTGCATCTGCCTGAAGACTCGCGCTAAGCGCGACTTGGGTTTTCATACGGAACTGCTGAACTTCGTACCAGTCACGTGTACAAGGCAATACGTATCTATATGGAAATGCGGCAGATGGCAGCGCGCTATGCAATAATCTACCCCCCCCCCCGGTTTCACCTAATGTTCCACCGCCAGCGGCGCCAAATTTTATAGAGATTAAAACATGTATGTCTGCAAAAAAAGGTTATACAGTTTGTGACATAGACCCAGCGGCTACAGATGTGCGACTTTCGAATCGTTATTCAAAAGCAAAATGTGATCAAGGAACTGGTTACGGTTGGCTAAGTCCTGGTAAAATGTTTACGAATAAGGGTTGCCGGGCTACATTTTTAATATCTAAATAACTATGTGTTGAGCATTGGTGGCTGGCTGTTGACTTAGTAGCTACTTCAATTCAAAGTATCTCCAACTTTGGGCCCGCAGCCCTCAGATTGAAGCCAAAAATGTTCAAACCTATAATTGTCATATCTATTTTTTCTTTATTATCAAATTTTTCTTATGCAAGTGGAAGCGACCCTGACGTTGTAAAGTCAGTGAATCTAAAAAAGTACGAAGGTGTTTGGTATGAAATCGCACATGCGCCTAATTTTTTTCAAAGAGATTGTCTTCGTTCAGTAGCCGAATATAAAAAACTTTCTGAGGCTAGCCTTTCCGTTGTTAATACCTGTTACAAAAAAAGCAATAAAGTTAGCAGCATTAAGGGCGAAGCTAAAATTACCGACCCAGCGGTGCCAGCTAAATTAAAAGTAAGATTTAATTTTTTTGCTCGAGGCGACTATTGGATTGTAAGTTTGGATTCAAAGTATCAATGGGTCGTAGTCAGTGGTCCCAACAAAAAGTCACTTTTTATATTAGCTCGCTACGCCCCGATGAGGGCCAGTACCTTAGATGAGATCATTAGCAAGCTGAAGCAACGTGGCTTCAATACAGATGAGCTTATCTTTGATCAGTGGCCCTAACTTACTGGTTCTATGCTGAGGGGAAGCTTGCGAATCACCTTGGCAGGATTCCCCGCGGCCAATGAATCGTCGGGGATATCTTTGGTTACGATGGCCCCTGCGCCAATCACGCAGCGCTGGCCGATGCTGACCCCGGGGCAAATAATAGCCCCACCACCAATCCAACAATCGTCGCCGATTTTAACGGGCTTGCCGGACTCTGTGGCTCGCCTTTCGATGGCATCCAGCGGATGGGTCGCAGTATAGATCTGTGCCCCCGGTCCAAAAAAGACGTTTGAACCAATTTCAACCTTCACCACATCCAGCACAACACAGTTCACGTTAAAGTAAACATTTTCGCCACAAAAAATATTGTAGCCGTAGTCACAAAAAAAGGGTGGTTCGATATATAAACTTTTAGGGGCATTCGGAATCAAAGTTTTAAAAAGTTCACGAGAGCGCGGCGTTTGTACAAATTCAACGATATTGATTTCTTTAAGCAGACGCTTGGCGTGCAGGCGTTCGTTGCGAAGTTGCTTGTCAAAGCCCACATAGGCAAAACCTGCGAGCATTTTTTCTTTTTCAGTTTTCATGTCTGACATTTTAAGCACCAAATGTGCTGTAAAGATAGGAGGGAAGGGCTCGAAACACAAGAAAGTTCCTCGGGTCAGATAAACCAACCCGAGGCGTAATTAATACTAGTTAGCAGCAGGAGCTTCGTCAGAAGCCGCTTTTTTGAAAGAACCTTTAAGAACTTTAGCAGCTAGCAAAAGTTTTACTTTTTCTTCGCCGTTTACGTTTTTGCCTTTGCTGTTTACGATCGCAAAACGACCAGAAGTTTTTTGAGTGATTGTGTGGTCCTGGAATTTCATTGGAGCAAATCCAGTTACTTTGATTTTTTTAGGTGCTTTAACTTCTTTTTTTGCTGCTGGTTTAGCTTTAGCCATTGGGTAGTCTCCATACATGGGTCATTGGTTTTAAATATGCGAACTACTTTTTGCCCCAGGATGGCGCGGCGGTCAATCTTTTGTCGCCGGGTATGTTGAAAAGTGCCTTAAATGGATTTAAATGGCATATTGCCCCCGATGGATCTGAAAATTTCGAGAATTTTACATGCGGGCTATGTTTTTGAGTGCGAGGACTCTCAAGTGGCTTTTGACCCCATTTTCGAGAACCCTTTTAGTCGTAACTGCCATGCTTTCCCGTCGGTTGATTTTGACCATGAACAGATTCAAAAATTAAATTTTTCAGCTGTATTTATTTCGCATTACCATGACGATCATTGCTCGTTTGAAAGTTTAAACTATTTAGATCGCAGAACGCCGATTTATATGTTTTGTGTCTTTGACGAAATTTTTGAGATGCTCAAACTTTTGGGTTTTGAAAATGTGCACTCTCTGCAAATTGATGTCCCCGTTAAAATCGGTGAAATCGAGATTACCCCACGAAGGGCACTCGATGCGGATGTGGACTCGATGTTTCACATCCAAGTCGGCGAATTGAATGTCTTGAATGTTGTGGATTCTTGGATGGATCCTGAAACTTTGCAGCAGCTGTCGACCTATGCCCCCTGGGACATGGTGCTGTGGCCCTTTCAAACTATGCGTGAAGTCGAAGTGATAGCTCCTTCGCGGGCACGGCCTGCCCCATCAGATCTGCCTCCAGAGTGGTCAGCACAACTGCAAGCACTCAATCCAAAGTTTGTAGTGCCAAGCTCAT
>JANNCH010000258.1:0-1550 GCA_031386315.1 Pseudobdellovibrionaceae bacterium | reverse complement strand
GCTTGGTTTGGCCACCCCATTGTCGGTGATGGTAGGCACAGGTAAAGGTGCTCAATCAGGCGTCCTCATCAGATCGGCAAAGGCACTAGAAGCGTCTCAAAAAATACAGGTCGTAATTCTGGATAAAACTGGAACTATAACTTTTGGGAAACCAGAATTAACTGATCTAGTGGTGCTGGCAGGCTTTGAGGAGAACGACATTTTGTCACTTGCCGCAAGTGCTGAAAGTCAGAGCGAGCACCCTTTGGCTTTTGCGATCATGTAGGTAAGGATTTCCCCTTTGCTCACGATGCCGATTGTTTCATTCGGAATTTTTGTCCGCCAAGTGCTGCGGACGGCGCAAAAAGCAACCTTTCCAAAGCGCTTTTTATTGCTGACCGTTTCGACTCTTCTTGCAAGCAAAAGGCTGTCATCTGGAACTGCGGCAACAACCATTGGAGAGTGGGTGTTGATGATGACCTGTCTTAATGGGTTTTCGGAACCGACCGGCTCGTCTGGATCCGTGGCAATATCTTGCAATAGCCGTAGGATCGCTGGAATACGGTCTGGATGAATACCATTTTCTGGTTCTTCCAAGCAGATTAAATCAGATGATTCAGAGTCCAACTCCAATACCGTCAAAGCAAGGAAGCGCAATGTTCCGTCGGAAAGTGCGCGCGCTGCGTGTTCCGTCCCGTCTGCTCCCGAAAGACACACCGTCAACGTTTCATGCTTTTCATCGCGATTGACACAAATCTTCCTGACGTCACCGATTAACTCACCTAAGCGGTTGGCAACACTGCAATAGACCGCATCCGCGTCCCCCTTGCTGGCAAGGCGATATAAAGTTGCGGGCAAATGCAGTCCCGTGCTGGTCATCTGTGTTGGATTTGAAAAATCATCATGTTGCCTCAACTCGGCGGGTTCAAGTTGTAATAAACTCCAAGATTGCATTTCTCGACGAGCACAAAGGGCGGTCGGGCTTTCTGCTGCTTGGGCCGACGAAATAATTGTTCGTGGAAGAGTGGAGGCAAGCGCACCACGAGCTGGACCCTTTCCACTTTTATCTTTCTTTGGCTCCGCGCCTCGGTCTTGATGAACTTTGATTGTGCGCGCTTCACCCGAAGATCCGGGTTCAGTCGTTGAAATGTAAGCAACGCCTTGCCGGCCACGCGGAGCACCGGTAACAACGGACTTTAGCCATCCTTTTTTATCATGCTCGAAAAGTAAATGTTCGTGGGCTTCGGCACGTCGGATGGGTTTCAATTCCTCATGCAAAATTTCTAAAGGATTGGGCGTGGATCCCGGAGCACCTCCGTTTCGCCAACCCAGATCCAACCTGTAATAAAGCAGCGTGTCTTGCGCTATAGCAATCTGGCCATAATCATCAATCGCTTTCGGTGGAACCAACATTTCGACCTCAAACGACATCGTGCCTGCATATTTGTCGCCGGTGCGGTGAAAAAGGCTTCGAATGTCGTTGTTTTTCCCATGCTCGTCCCGGACAGCTCGTGCAGCTTCAATTAAAGTTTGGTTTGCTGCCAACGCGCTCAAAAAACGAATCGCGTCAA
>JANNCH010000249.1:0-2356 GCA_031386315.1 Pseudobdellovibrionaceae bacterium | reverse complement strand
TATCACCCGTGCGACTTGCTAAATAACCAAAAACACCACCAGCAAAAGTATCGCCCGCGCCTGTTGGGTCAACAACTTCTGGAATCGGCATTGATGGCAGGATAAAAAAACCTTCTACTTTTGTGTACATTGCAAAACCGTATTCACCACGTTTAATCACGACAGCCTTTGGACCCATTGCTGTGATCATCGGTGCAGCAGAGATCGCATTAGTAGCACCTGTCAAAAGTTTTGCTTCAGTTTCATTGATCAAAACCATGTCGACTTTTCCCAACACTTGCAAAAGATCCCCTTTGCGCGAGTGAATCCAGAAATTCATGGTATCCATACCCACAAATTTTGGTGATTTCACTTGCTCTAAAACTTTCAGCTGCAAATCAGGTGAAATATTCGCCAAAAATACAAACGAAGAATTTTTAAAATGCTCTGGCAATTCAGGATTGAAATGTTCAAATACATTCAGTTCTGTTTTCAAAGTTTTAGCTTCGTTCATATCGCCTTCATAAGCGCCTTCCCAATGGAAAGTCTTACCAGGCACACGATTCAAACCTGCTAAATCAACACCACGATCCTTCAAAAGATCATAATCTTTTTGATCATAGTCCTCACCCACAACGCCGACAACACGTACTTTAGCGTAAAGCGAAGCTGCCAATGAAAAATAATTAGCCGATCCGCCCAAGGCACGATCTGCTTTTCCAGATGGAGTTTTAATACTGTCGTAAGCAAGGCTACCGACCACTAAAATTTCAGACATTGTTTTCTCCTACAAGAGTGGCAGCCATTTTAGCAGCCAGTTCACGTTTGTATTTAGACATACCCGCAAGCTGCGAGTTCGAGATATCCATCGTTTCTGGCTTATCTGCTTTGGCACTGGTCAATTGACCGCAGGCTGCGAAAATATCGCGCCCCATAGTGCGACGTAAAAGTACATGAGCACCTAAGTCGATCAAAGTTTTGTGAAATAATTCAATTTGTTCGTCCGCGGGGCGCTCATAACCAGAACCTGGATGTTCATTGAATGGAATTATATTGATTTTGCATGGAACTCCACGAGTCAGCTTCACCACTTGGCGAGCATGCTCAAGTTGATCGGTCACACCCTTCATCAAAACGTACTCGAAAGTCACCTTGTCGCCTGTTTTATCTGTATAGTCTTTGCAGGCTTTCAACAGCTCTGCCAATGGCCAACGTTTATTGATTGGCATCACTTGACTGCGAATTTCGTCATTCGGAGCATTCAAACTAACAGCCATGCGCACTTTCGCGTCGGCAATTCTCCACATTTCAGGGACGATACCCGATGTCGATACTGTGAATTTTTTTAAAGATAAATTAATGCCCCAAGGTGAATGAATCACATCAATGGTTTTGAAAACTGCTTCTGGATTGTCGAGTGGTTCGCCCATACCCATGAATACGACATTTGAAATGCGTTCGCCTTCGGCAAGGCGATCATGAACCTGTATAAACTGTCCCACGATTTCTTCGGTGCGTAGTCTGCGCTTTAGTTTTTGTTTGCCGGTGAAACAAAATTTGCAGGCAATATTGCAGCCGATTTCAGAAGAAATACAAAGGGTCAAACGTCCATCGGAAGGGATCGTCACAGCTTCAACAGAATTACCGCCACCCATATCAAACAAAAACTTCTGTGTGCCATCAACAGATTTCAAGTGTTTTAGAACCGGCGGTAGCTCGAAAGATAGAATCTTTGGCATCTCTTCACGAAATAATTTTGATAAATTAGTCATTTGCTCGGGATCTGTGATTCGTTGTTCGTAAACCCATTTGAAAATCTGCTGGGCACGAAAAGTCTCTTTGCCTTGACCTTTAAGATAAGCTTTCAGGTCTTCCAGAGTCATCGAATAAAAATTCGCAGCTTTGTTTTCGAGGGGTTTTGCGACATTGTCGTCGGAATAATTTGCAGGAGGGCTTAGTTCGCCCGTGGCATCGAGTTGCATATTGGCTCCTTGTAAATCATGGGCTTATGACAGCCGGGCTTGTGACAGCCGAAACCCTTAATTGGGTATCATTGAACATGAATTGAGTGCAGTACTTAGCACCTCCACAGAACCAAAGCAATAAAAGGTACCTGCTTCCCTTTCCTTCGCCCCCGGTGTCAATTAAACCGAGCAGTTTTTTCAGTGGGCAGATTTAATATATTCTATGAGCTCAGGGATTTCACACGGCACGCAGCCGACTTTGCCAACGACCACACCCGCAGCATAGTTCGCCAATACGCAAGAACGAGCAAGGCTAAAGCCACTTGCGAGACCCAAAGCAAGGGCTGCAATAACGGTGTCCCCCGCACCAGTCACATCAAATACCTTACGGGCAAAGGTTGGGACTTCGGTCA
>JANNCH010000226.1:0-1913 GCA_031386315.1 Pseudobdellovibrionaceae bacterium | reverse complement strand
TTATTTTTTTACCAATTACTTGTTAAACGTAATGGGTCATTTGAACGTTGAAATTTTCAGTTCGCGCTTTGTGAACTCTTGGGCCGGTCGGTTTTTTTACACCCCAACTTTTCATGCCCTTCATCATTTACGCTACAAAGGACATTTCTTCGCACCCACCTGCATAGCTTGTTCGGCGATCATTGCAGATCGACCGATATCTTCATAAGAAGAATTCGTGCAAGAACCGATAAGCGCGCTTGAAAGTTTTAGCGTCCATCCGTTAGCGCGGGCTTCTTCGGCCACTTTTGAAATAGGACGTGCTAAATCCGGAGTATGCGGTCCTACTAAGTGCGGCTCCAAAGTCGACAAATCGATTTCATAAACTTCATCGAAATATTTTTTTGGATTCGCAACAACATCCGCATCAGCCGTTAATAGATCTACGTTTTGGTCAGCAATTGCTGCCAAGTCTTTTCGACCTGTGGCCGCTAAGTAACTTGCCATTTTAGAATCATAAGGGAAAACCGAACACGTCGCCCCTAGCTCTGCGCCCATATTTGTAATCGTTGCCTTACCAGTACAAGAAAGCGCTGCCGCTCCTTCTCCGAAGTACTCAACAATTTTGTCTGTTCCGCCTTTTACAGTCAGCATTCCACAGAGTTTTAAGATCACGTCTTTTGCGGCTGTCCATCCGCTAAGTTTACCTTTTAAGTGAACACCAATTAATTTTGGATTTTTAACTTCCCAAGGAAGGCCGACCATAACGTCCGATGCATCAGATCCTCCGACACCGATGGCACACATTCCAAGTCCGCCGGCATTTGGCGTGTGAGAATCTGTTCCGATAATAAGTCCACCCGGGAATGCATAGTTCTCAAGAATTACTTGATGAATAATGCCCGCTCCTGGTTTCCAAAATCCGATATTATATTTCGAAGAGGCTGTCGCTAAGAAGTTAAAAACTTCTTTGTTTGTCATATTCGAATCGGCCATGTCTTGTTCTTTACCTTGATAAGCACGGATTAAGTGATCACAGTGAACTGTCGAAGGCACCGCGGCTTCAGACTTTTCAGCTAACATAAATTGAAGAATCGCCATCTGAGCTGTCGCATCCTGCATGGCCACACGATCCGGTCTTAAAAGTAAAAAACTTTTTCCACGTTCGATCTCTTGATTTTGCGGATCATCTAAATGTCCGTAGATAATTTTTTCTGCCAAAGTTATGTCGCGGCCTAAGCGTTTTCGAACGACCTGTACTTTAGCCCGTGAAGTTTCATAAACTTTTTTTACCATCTCCGGTGAGGTTTCAATCTTTGCTGCCATTGGGGATTCCTTCCATTTCGTTATTCAGTCTTCAATTCGCATTTGATTACACTCCAAGATTCGACTAAAATCATTAAAGAAAAAATTGAATAATTGGAATATAATATAGTAGTATAGGGACTATATGGTCGAAGGTATTGAAGCACTCCTCGCACTCGAAAGAACAGGCACTATCAGTGAGGCCGCAGCCCAGCTGCGACTGACCCAATCTGCCGTCAGCAAACGCATTCAAGCGCTTGAGACGGATCTTAAGATCAAACTGATTGAACCTGACGGCAGACGTGTCCGTTTAACTGGCAAAGGTCAGGCCTTTTTGAATAAAGCCCGTCTTATCATGATGGAACTCAAAAATCTGAAAGAGCTTGAATTCGAAAACCAGACCACGCACTTTTCAATCGCCTTGTCAGATTCGATCGCGGCTTCGTGGGGACCCCGACTGATACGCATGGTCACCAAACAACTCAAAAGCATCGATCTTGAGATTCACGTTCATCGCAGCACCTTGGTTGAAGAGAACGTCAAGCTCGGCCGTTACCACTTGGGTCTTTGCATCAGCCAAACAAACGACCCGCAAGTCGTCTCCGATGTCATTCTTGAAGAACCCATGG
>JANNCH010000199.1:0-2187 GCA_031386315.1 Pseudobdellovibrionaceae bacterium | reverse complement strand
TAACTTCAAACCGCGTTCGCCCACTGAGGTTTCGTATTTTTTAGAGAGACTTTCAATGAACAAATCAATTTGTGCTAGCTGGGCAGCCCCACGCAACTCTGCATCGGTCGCATCTGGCTTACCATAGCGAATGTTATAGTTGATGCTGTCATTGAAAAGCACTGTGTCCTGTGGAACGATTCCAATGGATTGACGTAGTGATTTTTGTTTTGCCTCGCGCACGTCGGTACCACCAATTTTGATGGCACCCGAAGTGACGTCGTAAAATCGAAACAACAAACGGGCAATGGTCGATTTGCCAGAGCCACTAGGGCCAACAATTGCCAAGGTCTTTCCGGCAGGAATTTTAAAACTGACATTTTTCAGAATTTCACGGTCTTTTTGATAGTGAAAACTGACCCGGTCAAATTCGACTGCCCATTCTTGCGCATTTAGATCTTTTGCATTTGCGGAATCCTGTATGTCCGCGTGTACATTCAGAAGCTCAAACATTTTTTCCATGTCGACCATGCCCTGATTCACTTCGCGGTAAACAAATCCCAAAAACCCGAGTGGTATGAACAATTGAATCATCATGGTATTGACCAGTACAAAGTCACCCACTGTGAGGGCTTTAGCAACCACCCCTTCAGCCGCCATCCACATAATGGCAACTAAACCCAGAGAAATAATAAAGCCCTGTCCAATATTTAGAAGCGAAAGACTGGACTGACTTTTCAATGCTTGTTCTTGGTACTGCTCGAGTGAGTGATCATAGCGCTTGTATTCGTGTTCTTCATTGACGAAATATTTTACAGTTTCATAGTTCAAAAGCGAATCAATCGCCTTGGTATTGGCTTCGGTATCACGATCATTCATATTTTTACGAAATTTCGTACGCCAGTTTGTAATTGAAAAAGTGAAGTAAACATAAATGCCGACTGTTACAAAAGTCACTGCCGCATACTTCCAACCGAACTTATTATAAAAAATGGCTGTCACGAGCAAAATTTCAAGCAACGTAGGCATAATGTTGAACAGCATGAAACTGAGCACGGTTTGAATCGCACGAGTACCGCGCTCGATGACTCGCGAAAGTCCACCGGTTTGACGGTCTAAGTGAAAGGCCAATGAAAGCTTATGCAAATGTGAAAAAGTTGAAAGCGCTATGGTTCGCTGCGAATGTTGGGATACTTTAGCGAAAATAAAATCCCGTAGCTCGGCAAATGTTTGCTGGAGCAATCGGGCCAGTCCATAACTGACAACAATCCCCACGGGCAAAACAATGGCCGTATTCAACGAAAGAGCATCCACCGCCATTTTATATAAAAATGGAACATAAACATTAATGACCTTGGCTAACAATAAACAAATCATTGCTAGTACAACGCGAACTTTCAAATCCGGATGATCTTTTGGCCATAGGTTTTCAATTAAACTTTTTGCGGTGTCTGCGCCGGATCTATCTTTTTTCGTGGTTTGCTTCATCGTTGTCCCTGATTAGTGATCAGAATGTTGAGGGGCGATGATCAAAGTGCCCCGCCGCCCGAGATAGTGATGAAATACTGTGTTTCATCCTTTGGCAAAGAATAATTGTCTTTGTCTGTGCGCGAACTAAAATAATGATTGTGTTGAACGCTGCCACCCAATCGCAAACCGTCGAGCGCCAAAGTCAAACCAGCTTTACCAAAAACCGCATTTGAATTTTCATTAGCAAAGCGCAGTCCCGGACCCACATAGAGCTCTATCCCCACATCTCGCGATTGCGTATAGGCGGTGTATTCGAGCAATCCCGCCGTATCAATCCCGTAAATAGTATTCATCTGAGAGCCAAACTGAGTGAATAGTGAGTTTCTCCAGTTCAACCATTCCGCTGGATACCAATTCAAACCCAAATGAATTTCATTATAGGAATTGCCATTGCGTGATCCTGAGCCCCCACTAATATCGTAACTCAAAGTAGATGGTGCAGCTAAAGCTACGCTGTTAACAAAAAGTGTGCAGAATATAATCAAGACGATGTTTTTCAAGAGTTATCCGATCTCTAATTTTTGATCGCCCATTCTTACTTTCACACTGTCCCCGGCTTTGACTTTGCCCGAAATAATTTCTTTAGAGAGTGGATTGAGCAGCTCTGTCTGTATAACTCGCTTCAATGGTCTTGCACCAAAGTTTGAATCGAATCCTTTATCTGAAATGAAGTCTTTT
>JANNCH010000198.1:0-6363 GCA_031386315.1 Pseudobdellovibrionaceae bacterium | reverse complement strand
AGACTTGATTTTAGCAATGCAAAGTCCATGGGCCTTCCTAATCAAAGATTACAAAGAATAATCTTTTGCAATGATTCCGTATTTTTCAATTTTACGCAGCAAAGTCTTTTTTGGAATATTCGCATGCAAAGCAGTTTGATTGATACGACCCTTAAAAGTCTTCAAAGCTTTGATGATAAATTCTTTTTCGAAAGCTTCTTTTTGCGCATTGAAGTCGAGGCTTTCACCTGCATAGGCTTCAACAGGTCCGTCCTCTTCAAGATCCAAGTCCGTATCTAAGTCGCCATCAAGTTCATCACGACCGCCATCGTGAATAACAGAACCACCACCACTTGAAGCCTTCGCAGTTGGTAAATCAATAATATTCACGCCCGCTGCATTCAGCATAGACTCTGGCAATGAAGCCAAGCCAATGACATTCGAGTTTTCAAGCACGAAAGCATGTTCAATCACATTTTCAAGTTCACGAATATTTCCTGGCCAGTCGTGCTTTTTCAAGATCGACATAGCGTCTGCAGAAATGCCTGTGATGCGCTTACTGTGGGCTTGGTTGAATTTTTTGATGAAGTTATTCACCATGGTTTCAATATCTCCGCGACGCTCACATAGTGAAGGCAAAAATATCGGAACCACATTCAAACGATAGAATAGATCTTCACGGAATTTTCCGATCTTGATCATTTCTTCAAGCGGGCGATTGGTCGCAGCAATGATTCGCACATTGCTTGGAATCTCTCGATTCGCACCAACTGGTGTGAACATTTTCTCTTGAAGCACGCGCAAGATTTTTACTTGCATGAGCTGAGGCATATCGCCAACTTCATCTAAAAATAAAGTCCCACCTTCGGCGAATTGAAATTTACCAAGTTTGCGTTGATCGGCGCCCGTGAATGAACCTTTTTCGTGACCAAATAATTCTGATTCAAAAAGATTTTCTGGAATAGCCGAGCAATTGATCGCAACAAATTTCTCGTCTTTGCGTGCTGAATTGAAATGGATGGCTTTAGCTACAAGTTCTTTACCTGTGCCAGATGCCCCACGAATCAATACCGGAGTTTCAACCTTAGCCAAGCGTTGGATAATGTTGAATACCTTTTGCATTTGCGAAGTATTGCCAATAATTTTTTTACCATTTTCATGCAACACAGGCGCCGAGGCCGCAATGCTAGAAATCAGTGTATGTGCCATGACAGCTTTATCAACCAAAGCTAAAAGCTCTTCACCGCTAATAGGTTTTGAAAGATAGTTGTAAGCACCATCTTTAACCGCTTGTACCGCGTGATCTAAATTCGCGTACGCCGTCATAATAATAACGATCGTACCCGGATCTAGTTCTTTGATTTTTTTAAGAGTTTCTAAACCGTTTAGACGAGGCATATCCACATCAAGAATCACAAGATCGAAATTCTTTTCAGTGTTTTTATCAATAGCCTGGATCTTTTCCATGGCGTTAATACCATCGAATGCTTCGGTCACATCAAAACGACCGCTGGCAGCCAGTGTCGACTTCACAGAAAGTCTCAGACCTTGATCATCATCAACAACTAATACTCGTAGCATTATGCACCCCTAATTTAACGGTAGTTCTACCGTAAAAGTTGAGCCCTGACCATACGAAGATTCTACAAAAATCGCACCCCGGTGGAGCTCGATGAAATACTTTGCAAGATACAGTCCCAGGCCCGAACCTTTGATAGGTGAGCTCTTAGCATTCATACTGCGAAAGAATTTCATGAAGATGTTTGGAAGTTCGTCAGCTGGAATGCCGAAACCTTGATCGGCCACTTGGATAACAATCTTGCCATCTTTTTCTTCAGAGCTAACCATGATCTTGGTGTCTTCAGGGCTATACTTGATCGCATTTTCAACAAGGTTCGTGAAAACCTGTTTGATCAGATCCGGATCGATAGAAACAGGAAATAGAGGCTCTAGTTCAGATATGATCTGAATGCGTTTGAGCTTTCCTAAAAATTCGTTTTTCTTAATGGCCTCTGTGAGCAACTGATTCACATCTTTGCTCTGTAAATGTAGCTGTACGCCTTCGCTCTCGATGCGGCCGTAGTTTAGAATCGCATTGATAAATTTGAGTAGATCATCAGAAGAGTGGCGAATGGTATCCACCGCTTCGCGCTGTTGCGAGCTCAGTGCCACCTGGTCTGCCAAGATGACATCAGTCATACCTTGTATACGTGCGATCGGGGTCTTCAAGTCATGGGACATCATTGAAATAAAATTCCCTTTGAGTTCTTCCACCTGACGTAACAGACGATTTTTTTGATAGTATTCCCAGCTGCGGCGATTTTCGACAATCAAGCGGTAGGGGATAAAGAAGTAATAACACAAAAATATCGCCAACAAGGGCTGAGCCATTAAAACCCAATACCCAAGTGGCCAAAAAGCTAAAAAGCAGACCACAAAGACGCCAGCAAAAGCGCCTCCAAGAATCACCAGACCTCGCAGTGGTTTCATGGCTAAAACCACGTGCACTGTCAGTATAGAAATCAAGGCCACCAACAGCCAATTGAGCCAGCCGGGTGCTTTCACGGGGGCCGAGTTTTTGATCAGTGTATCAATGATGTTCGCCTGCATTTCAAGGCGAGTCATCGCAATCACCTCACGTTTAAACGGCGTCGAAATATATTCATCGTCTGATATGCCAAGATCTTGCCCGATAAGAATAATTTTGTCTTTGTAGCGACCGGTCGAAAATTGACTGGTCATGACCTGTGAAAACTCCATTCGTGGATAGGTTCCAGCAGGTTGAAAATCAATGTAAGCCTGATCTGTTTCAATGAAGTCAAATACCCCACGAATATTTTTAATATTTTGTACATCAGGATTTACAAGGGCAGCAATTGTAGGCTGTAAGACTTTATTATCTTGGTAAGTCAGCATCATGCGACGGGTGACGCCGTCTTTGCCAAAGTTGAGCAAGTCTGAAGTTCTTGGGGCCGGCAATAGCGAAATAAGATTGAGCGGACCTGGCAATTTCGGTGCCTCTTGCCCTTTCATCAATAAACCCTTTGAGCTCGCATAAAGATTTTTAAATTTATTGGCCTCGATGGCCCATGCGGTTTTTTCTTCATCAGTGCCGTTCAATGCGGCGATATCATAATCATAAACGACTGCAAGGGGCTCTTCTTTGAAAAGCGCCTTTAGCAACTTGGTTTGGTCCTTAGCGCTTGGGTTGCCCTTGAGTGCTTGCACAGTTTCGGGATTGATAAAGATCAGTTCAATTTTTTGTGAAGTGTTCGTGAAAGGTTTTAAGCGAACGCGAATGTCATAGAGATAGGATTCTATATAGTCTAATTTGATCTGACTAATGACTAAGGCTACCACCAAGGCAAAAGAAACCCTTAAGAAAGTTTGCAACAACTTTCTATTCCGATTGAGCGGAACAGTTTCACCAAGCGAAGGAGGTAAAGCCATATTTTAAAACTATTTGCTAGGGATGCAGTCGCCGCCACCAGAACCACCAGGTCCTTTTGCGTTCGTGCTGGTCGCCTGAGGTTTCACTTTTTTCACATGTTTAGTGCTAGATGTATTTGTCGTTGTCATAATTGTCTCCGTGTTCCTAGCAGGCAACCCTGCTCTTTTTATAAAGTAAAATAGTTGTACTAATCAAGTCCCGAGTGCGAATGCAGAAATTTAAATCTTTCTGATGCTTCGAGCCCGTTTTGCTTTTGTGTATGAACATACAACCGCCGCCACACATGAAACGCGCCCAGCATGTTTGGCAGTTGTTTTTTTCAATCAAGGGCTTAGCAAGCTCTTCAAGCTTTTCAGTGTCGATAAAACTGCCTGTGCCGACTTGATCTTTTTTGTTTCCGACCTCCCAAGGGCAGGTATAAACTTGATTACGAGCGTCGATCATCAGGTATGATTTCCCGGCGCCACAATAGTTTTCGGTCTGCTGTTGGTTGTCCAAGGCATTGAAGTAGCGATCAAACAAAGTGATTTTACGCAGTTCTTTTTCGCCACCACGTGCGTAGGCAAGGTCTGCGACCAATTTCATTTGCTCGTTGTACATTGCACTTGAGCTTTCATCAGAGGTGTCCACCGAATAAGTGAATTCGTAATAGTCGACATTGAATTGCCCGAAGAACTCATAGGCTTTTGTGATTTGCATATTTTCTTTTGAAAACACAGCGTGCAAAATCAAACGACCTAATTGGTCTTTGACGGCTGTTAATTTTTGGATGCCCTCAATCACTGTGGCCGTGCTGCCTTTGCCATTTCTTTGGGGGCGGGTCTTGTCGTTGATTTCGGCAGGGCCATCAATGCTGATGGATACGTTCGATTTTATTTTTGTTAAAACTTGCAATGCTTTGTCGTTGATAAGTGTTCCATTTGTCACAACTGAAAAGGTTGTGGAAATCTTGCGACCTGCTGTCATGAGATTCACATATTCAGCAATCAACTCAATTGCTTCTGGATACAATAAAGGCTCACCACCTAGAAAAGTGATATGAAAGCTTTCGCCGACTGGGATCTTTTCCAATAAAAATTTTATCTGCGGCAAAGTTTTTTCAACCGAAATTTTTGTTTGCGGATCGCCGAATGTCCCATCGCCACCAGCTGCGCAATATGTGCAGTGAAGGTTGCAAATTTGTGTGACGTTCAAAGTGATACTACGGATTCCAAAGCTAAGTTGCCCCGATTTGGTCTCTGAGTTTTGCTCTAAATTCCAAAGCTTTAAAGTTTGGCTGGCTTCGTTTTCGACAAGTTCTGTCATTGGGTTAGAAGAGGCCAAATCGACGACGGACATACTTTCCCAAGCTTCATTCGAGAGCTCGGCAACTTCAAGATTTCTGGCATGCAAAGCCACGGGCAGTGAGCCCCCGGTTTTGAATGCAATGATGTCTTTGTGTCTTCGTAGTTCCATAACGTATGACAAATATGCAATTAATAGTCCAAACATTGTGGCCCTAGACTGGTCAAAAAATAAGTATTTTCAATAGTTTACAGATGTGCCAACAGAGCGGTGAAACATGGGCTCTGGGGTCATTAGGTAACTATTACTTGCTTGCCTAAGCAATGACCACTGGATGTGGGGGGTGATTGGGGGCTTTAATACTAGTGGTGACTGATGCTTTTTTTGTTTAGCTGCTTATTTTTATTGCGTAATAATCAGTGCTTTAGGTTGTAAAAGTGCAACGACCAAAGGGCAGAAAGTAACTCCTGTGTTGCCTCATGGGTACACGGATGTCATCCTAATACGAGTATGTCATTACAAATAAAATTTTGGGGAGTTCGTGGCTCACTGCCTGCGTCCCCGTCGCCTGCTGAGTTAATGTTTGGTATTGAAGGAATGCTTCGCAATTTCTTTTTGTCTGGATATCGTGATCCTCAGCAAGTTTCTCAGTATATAAATTCTTTGGAAGTGCCGATGGTGGGTGGCTATGGCGTTGCCACTACCTGTGTTGAAGTTCGTAGCGCAAAAAGTCAGATTATTATTGATGGTGGAAGTGGTATTCGCAATCTCAGCGAAAAAATAATGAGTGGAACTGTTGGTCGTGGCAAAGGGCCCTTCCATATTTTCATGACTCATTTTCACTGGGATCATATTTTAGGTTTGCCATTTTTTACTCCACACTTTGTGCCTGGAATTCAAATTCATTACTACGGCGTTCAGCCGGAACTTGAGTCTTTGATCCGCGGTCTATTTAAGAAGCCTTATTTTCCTGTCCCGTTCGAAGCGCTTTCTGCGAATATTCATTTTCATCAGTTAGAACCGCGCAAGCCATTTCAGGTCGATGATATAACGCTGACTCCGTATCAGTTGGATCATCCAGATCCTTGTTGGGGTTACAAAATTCAATCGGGTGGCAAGACATATTCTCACTGTGTGGATACAGAAGGCACTCGAGTGACCCGTGATGAAATGGGTTTGGATTTGCCGCTTTATCAAAACACGGATCTTATGTATTTTGATGCCCAGTACACGTTTCCAGAATTAGCTGAAAAAGCTAATTGGGGACATAGTGCTGCGCAGGTAGGTTTAGAAATCGCTTTCCGTGAAGGAATTAAAAAAGTTCTGTTCGCCCATCATGATCCGGGTGCAAGTACGCAGCAGGTATTGGACCTAAAAAGACAAACAGCAGAATATTACAGCTGGCGATTAAAAGAAGCCGCTCATCACGATGAGAAAATTTCAGAAGTTCAATGGAATTTTGCCCATGAGGGTTTGGAAATCGAACTGTAGGTACGTCGTTCTTTATATATTTTAATCATCATTTTTAAAAATAAAAAAGCTCTGAATGCTTTTCACGCCGGGTTTTCCAATCGTTTGAATTTCGATATTTGGGGGACTTGATACAAGTTGGTTTTTATCTAAAAATGCGGGTTGAATTCTCACAAGAT
>JANNCH010000175.1:0-2860 GCA_031386315.1 Pseudobdellovibrionaceae bacterium | reverse complement strand
GTGGTCAACGTCAGCGCATTAGCATCGCCCGTGCCTTGGCAGTAAAACCTGAATTTATCGTATGTGATGAGTCGGTATCAGCACTGGATGTTTCTATCCAAGCACAAATTTTAAATCTATTGTTAGATCTACAAGATGAATTCGATTTGACGTATTTGTTTATTTCGCATGATCTTGCTGTGGTTAAATTTATTTCTGACGAGGTTGCCGTAATGAATGGTGGTAAAATTGTTGAGATGAACGATGCCATAGGCATCTACGAAAATCCAAAACACGAATATACTCAGACCTTGTTAAGTGCAATCCCAAAAGGTGTTCCCAAAGGGCACTAAGTAGTGCGGCCGTCTTTAATTGCAAGGACGGCCAAAATCGTTTACTTACTGGCTTCTGCTTTCTTTGCAGCAAGCCATGACACCCATCCTGTTATAAACAGGATGCTGAATATAACCAACAACGATATCCAACTTGGAATTTTAATCACATCGACCAAAAGCATTTTAATCCCAATGAAACCCAAGATCACTGCTAACCCTTGCTTAAGGTACTTCAACTTACTTACTAGATCAGCTAACACAAAATACAGGGCACGAAGTCCTAGAATTGCTAAAATATTTGATGCAAAGGCAACAAAGGCGTCCTGAGTCACTGCAAAGACAGCAGGGATCGAATCCACTGCGAAAATCAAATCCGTAACCTCGATGGCAACCAATGCTAAAAACAATGGCGTGGCTTTACGAAGCCCATTTTCACGGGTGAAAAACTTTTGTCCGTCTAGCTGCTTTGTTGTGGGTATAAACTTGCGAATCGTGCGAATAGACCAAGAATCTTGCACATCCGCGCCGGCTCCATCTTTTTCAAGTAGAAATTTAACCGCTGTACCTACAAGAATCAAACCGAATACATACAATATCCCGTGGAAGCGTGCAAGCAGATGCGCACCCACAATAATAAAAAAGGCACGCATAACCACAGCACCTAAAATTCCATAAAACAAGACTTTGTGCTGAAGTTTTGCAGGGATTTTGAACGAACCAAAAATAAGCAAAATAATAAATAGATTATCAACGCTCAAACTTTTTTCGATCAAATAACCTGCTAAAAACTCAAAACCAAGATCTTTACCAAAGTTCAGTCCAAACCAAAGATTGAAAAGCAACGCAATACTAATCCAGATACTGCTTTCTATCAAGGCTACTTTTCTTGGATTTTTATGTTCACCCTTGCCAAACAAGCTCAAATCAATGATGAGCAAAACGAAAACACAAGCATTGAAGGCGATCCATAACCAAGTTGGTGCAACTGAAATATGAGCGGGCAATGAGTCCATGAATGACCTCCAAAATATAATTTGAAGACACTATCTGAATAACTGCTTGATGAGTAGTAATTAATTCTAACGACGTGATTTGAGAACTAAACCGAACTGAGCTTGCATTTTTACAGATGAACTTCAAATTGCTGGGTTACTTTATCAAAAGTGACTTTAAAAACAATACAATTTGCAATCATAGGCGGAATGATTGTTTCATTCGATAAAAAATGAAACAGTCGTCGCAAAACAAATCCATGGGAACAAATCGCCGCCACAGAAAAATCATGACTGTTACAAATTTCGACCAAGGCTTTATGAAAACGTTGATTGCACTGCTCGCGACTCTCGCCACCAGGCAAAGCATAAGTGCGATGGGCTACATCCCATGAACGCCACTTTTCTAAGGATTCTTCACCAAACTGAAGCACAATCTGATCTTCATGCAAACCTTCCACCTGCCCCAGGTGCGCTTCGCGGAAGTGAAAATTTTTGATAATATCTATGTGTGCAGCTCCTGTCGCTAAATGAGCAGTCTCAACGGCACGAACTAGATCGCTCGAAAAAACTTTTTCAACAGGATTATCTTTAAAAAATGGAATTAGACTGCGGGCCTGATTTCGCCCCTCTTCATTTAGCGGAATATCCGAGTGCCCTTGCAATCGTCTTTGCTGATTCCAGTCCGTAAGTCCATGACGAAAAATATAGAGAGTGCGTTTTTGATTATCAGAATTCATAAAGTACTTTCTAGAAGCAGACACAAAACAAAAAAGGGAGAGTTAGACTCTCCCTTTAACGAAAACATTGTTATGAGTGTTGCCTATGCAAAACTATTTAACTGCGAACCAGCACAATGGACGAGTTCCAGATGTGTCGCGTGGAGCGTAGCAAGAACCTTCACGGTAATCCGTATTGCTCAATTTAGCATTTACATCTACTGCGCAAGCAAAACCTGCAAGGTATGTGTCCAAACGGCATTGAGTGTCTGGGTGACTGTCATTTGTTTTAGTAACAACTTTAGTGTCCGGCGTAGAATAGTTCGGAGCTACTTTGTCGTTTCTCAAAGCTTGGAACAAGTTAGCAACTGACTGACCAGCAATGGATGAACGCATGCAGATCAACTGATCTTGTTCATTTTGGAACTGTTGAGTACAGATCGCACGAGCTTTTTCGTCGATTTGAGTCGCTGCGATGATTGCTTGGTTGTCGTCTTCAGCGAAGAATGAACGCAAACATTTCAAAGTCGCGAAATAATCAGATCCACCCTCGTTTGTTGCCCAGCTAGAAAACCAGCCAGCAATTTTCGGAGCGCCACCCAAATGGTGACCCAATTCGTGACAAACAACCAAAGCCATACCTTCGATGTTTGTAGCTGCGTGACGTGCTAAGCCGCCATACATGTTCAATACCCATGTGTTGCCGCTGCGTGTTGCAGATGCATTCACAGTGGCATCAGTCCAAAGACGGTTCAACTTCAAGTTGCCACCTTCTCTTTGAATGATTGGAGCATAGATCTTCTCTGTGCGATCCATAACTGCGTTGAAATCAGCT
>JANNCH010000152.1:0-3709 GCA_031386315.1 Pseudobdellovibrionaceae bacterium | reverse complement strand
GTAAAAGTTCTCGGTATTGTTCTTGGCTCATGCAGATTTCTAAGCGAACCGAGTTGTCTTTCTGAGGGCTTATTTTTTCTGAAGTACCGATGGGTTGATCGAAATCCAATGCTAGAGTTTTCTGAGTATCAAAAGTATTTTTGTGCATGATTTTTTCTAAAATCTCTGCAGTTTTGTTGCTTGAAATGACTTCGCCCTGTTTTTTGCTTTCTTGCAAAGCCTTCTGAACTTGTGTGAGTTGCGAAAGATTCAGGCTCCCAGCTTCAATTTTCAAGAGCACTCTAGCATGGGTTTTCAACACTCAGTTTCGACTTTTTTTGAAATAAAAAAGTATGTTAGGGCTACAGATGGCGGCCCCGTATAAGAGGTAAAATTGATCTAGATCAAAGATTTATGTAGTCATGAATCGGATCGCATAGATTGAAAGATCGAGCAACCTGTGTGAAACAGAGAGCAACGAAAACACCTGCAAGAGAAAAATTATAAAAAATAATTTAACGCCATGTCTCCTCGATAGGGGGGGGCTCAGCTCAATCTTTAAAGCCGCAATACCTACCAAAAAACTCAAAACAAAAGCTCACAACAAAGGGCGAAGAAACTCAAACAACCTCTGCGTGCTACCCTGATTTTTTGAAACTTCCAGCAGCACAGCTTTATTCAACTCAGGCAGTGCACTAGTCTGAACTGACTTCACATGTTGCACGATATCTTCAGAATTAAGAGCACAAGTCACAAGCGAAATCCCAGATGCGTGCTTCTGCTGATACACCAAAGCTTCACGATTATTCTGATGATAGGGTCCAACCAAGACTGTCAATCCCGCTGCCAGTGATTCCATCACACTGTGCACTTGTCGGCGAAACGAGCCACCTACAAAGGCCACATTGGCCCAAGTGTAAAGTTCGGCTAGAATTCCAACTTGATCAATTATCAAAACATCTTCGTCAGTCCAGCGATCATTTTGAGTATAGCGTCCATAGGTAAGATCTTTCGCGCGCAGATCTGCTTGCAGTTGATTCAAATGCTCGGCAGAGTTTTCGTGCGGAGCTAAGATAAACTTTACGCCTGATTTTTTAAGTTCGGCTATGGCAGGGACAAGTACAGCTTCATCTTCGGGCCAAGTCGAGCCCATGATAAAAACAAACCCCTTCGGTTGCAAAGACAGCTTCAATTCTTTTGGGTGATTCAAACGATGAATCACTTGGTCAAAGCGGGTATCACCAATGACCTGCACCGGAGTTTTTATTTTCAGATCTCGCAGATTACTAGCATCTTCATCAGAAACGCAAAAAATCATATTTAATTTTTCTAGCGAAAAAGCAGTCAAATAACGAGTCAGCCCTCGCAGGCGGCTACTATTGTCTGCAAAAGTAGCACTGAATAAATAGCTAGGGATGTTTTTTTTGTCTGTAAACTGAGCCATCACGGGCCATAGATCTGTTCGTGAAACCAAAAGAGCCCGTGGCTTCCAAAGTTTAAAAAATCTTTCAAAGCAAAAGTCAAAATCCCACGGCAGGGCTGCCCATGCGTCAATATCAAGCCCCACAAGAATTTTTTTTGCAGACGGAGATGAGTAGGTCACCAATATAGGAACTTGAGGTGCGCGAGTTTTTAGCTCGCGAATCAGCGAGCGTGCATACTCGATTTCGCCACTGGCGGCATGAATCCAAATAGGATGTCGATCGTAAATGCCTGTGTCTTTACAAACCATAAAGTTTTTATTTTTATCATCGATCAGTTCGCGCAGCTTGCCTTTGCTGAACGGGCGTACGAGTTGCAAAAGTAAATACATCAAGGGCATTAATAAAAATTTATAAACTAAAAAAAGCAACGTTTTCACGTTACACTTCCTAAAAGCCCACGCAGATTTAAAGCCACTTGATCCGGAGTAATATCCACAAGGCACTGGTGATATTTTTTATTAATACAAGGACCTTGGCCATGTTTGCTGCAAGGACGACAAGACAAGTCTAGTTGCATAATACGAGTCGAGTCTCGTGACGGAAACCCAAAGGGTGCCGGTCCCATCAATGCGATCGTGGGTTTCCCCAATTGCTCAGCAACATGCAAAAGTCCTGTGTCATTGGCAACCAAGGTACGGCACTTCATCAAAACAGCAGAGCTCACAAGCAGTGAGCATTTACCAGCCAAATTCAAAACGCGCTCGGGTGCAATCGCTGCGATATCTTCAATAAAAGTATCTTCAGGGCCACCCAACAAAACAAACTTTTCATCGGGCATATGCTGAATCAAATCGATCCAATAATTTTTCGGCCAGCGTTTTAAAAAGTGTGCAGCCGATGGTGCCAAGGCAATGGCGCCGATAAAATTTTTCCCATCGGCATTCAAAACTTGTTCAGCTTGTTTTTGCATTTCAACTGAAGGAAATATTTGCGGCGCCGGCGGTAAAGTTTTTGAAATCTGCCATTTTACCAACGGCTCAATCAAATCACGTTGACCAGAAAAGGGCTTTTCAAAAGTATTGATGCGAAATTTGAAAAGCAGAAATCTTTTCCAGCGTCGGATTGAGCGACGTATGAAAAAGGCCCCGATTCCAAACAAACCCAAGGGACGCAATACAAAGCAAATGAGCCGCGAGCGGATGTTATTATGGGCATCATAAATGTGGGTAAAATTTTCGCTGCGCATCTGCACGGCCAAGCGCAGCAATCCCGAGATCCCGCGGCGTCTATCAAAAACCCAGACTTTACTGATATTTGAATGCCCCTCTAAAAGGGGGGCCATGTCTTGTCTTGTCACCCACTGAACTTGGGCCTGCGGAAAGCGTTGTACAAGCACAGATGGCAAGCTAAGAGATTGCACAACATCGCCAAAACTAGAGAAGCGGATGATGAGGATTTTAAACAAGATTTTCTCATTTTGAGGCATGCACTCAGTTTAGCAAAAGAGCCCAGAAGCGTCACTTGTTTAAAACATGTCTGATGCCGGGGGGCTAACCGGACCATATGGCATACCACCGGGCATGTTCCTTGATGTTGTAAGTGTAGTCAGAGCTTTTGAAGGAGCTTTATGAAGCAGGCCGTAGCGGCGACTATTTTAGCAGCAATAGCACTCGGTGGAGCTCTAGTAGCTCGGCCCGCGCACGCGCAAATTCGCTCTGAAATGAAAGTGTTTAATGATGCTTTTATCAGCCCGGCCTTTGAGGCCACACAAAAAACAAGCTATCAATTCGTAGGTGCTCAGCTTAAGACCGAAGAAAAATCCACGGATGCCATGGTTATGGATCTCACGGGTGCAGTTGCTTTGGGCGAGCCACTTTTAAATTATCTGAATCTGTCTGAATTTTATTATGGCAAAGAATTATCTGAGGACCAAGTTTTAACCATTGGTCGCAGAAAAATGAACTGGAGCGAACTTGATTCGCGCTGGGACTTGGGCGTCTGGGAGCCCATTTTTAAGTGGAATCCATTGTCGCCTGAAAGACAAGGGCTCACTGGATTTTTCTGGGATGTTAAACGTCCAAGTTTTGCTCTGACATTGTTTGCGTCCCCTTTGTTTATTCCAGATCAGGGGCCTAGCTTTGAAATTCAAGACGGCGAATTCGTAAAAACCAACCCTTGGTTTCATCGTCCACCAGATGCCATTCATATTTTTGATGAGACAACTCAAATTGAATACCGCATGAAAAGACCTAGCGATTCACAGGTTGTTTTGCAAACAAGTTCTGGTGTCAAACTGAGCTTTGGCG
>JANNCH010000146.1:0-1621 GCA_031386315.1 Pseudobdellovibrionaceae bacterium | reverse complement strand
CCTTGTATGAAACCGCCGATATTGGTCAATATAAAGCCACTGCTGCCGAAGCGCGGCTGTCAGAACTAAATCCGGATTGTGTGATTGAAACACACCTCACCAAGCTGGATGAAAGCAATGCTGATGCACTGATTGCAAATTACGACATTATTATTGATGGTACGGATAATTACGCGGCACGATTTGTGCTGAATGATGCCTGCATGCGCGTCAAAAAAACATGGATACATGCGGCGATGGTTGGGTTCGATGCGCAAATCACCAGCTTTAGTGCGAATGGCGCGTGCTATCGTTGCTTGGTGCCTGAGTTGCCTGAGCGCGAACGTTCATGCGCGATGGAAGGTATTTTTGGGCCGATGGCACCAGTGGTGGGCGGTTTGCAAGCCGCCGAAGCCATCAAACAATTGCTCGGTATAGGCGCGCTTTCTGGCAGCTTGCTCATTTTCAATTTACAAGAGATGGATTTCCGCAAAGCAAGACTAATCCGTGATAAGGCGTGCTTATTTCATGCCTAACATCTTGTCATCATTGTTGCTTCGGTTTATAGCTTAGCTATGCGTATTTTACTCATTTTTTCATCTTTCATCCTGTCATCCTTCATCGCCTTGTCAGCGCAAGCGGTGAACCCATCGGGTTTGCCGATTCCACGTTTTGTATCACTCAAGGCTGCGGAAACAAATTTGCGTACAGGCCCAGGGACGCGTTATCCAATTCAGTGGGTGCTTAAGCGCGAAGATATGCCAGTTGAAGTGGTGGATGAATTTGATTTATGGCGCAAAGTGCGCGCCGATGATGGCACAAACGGCTGGGTGCATCACACCATGCTTTCGGGCAAGCGTCATGTGATGGTGATTGGCAAAGAACCACAGACTTTTTACATCGATTCAAAACGTGATTCCAAACCATTGTTTAAAGCAGAACCGCATGTGATTGCCCCTGTGCGCGAGTGTGAGCTGGATTGGTGTCGCGTGCAAATTTCAGGCAAAAAAGCTTGGATTGAAAAGAAAAATCTGTGGGGCGTGTATCCGGAAGATATTTTTGATTAGTTTTGGTCATCCTGCGGCGAGCCGAAGGCGAAGAGCGCAGGATCTGGTTATTATATGCTGAGATCCTGCGCAGTCGCTTACGCGTCTCGCAGGATGACGAGCTCTAACCATCGGAGCTCACTTTGTTCCAACTGTTCCTGCGCCTCTACCAAACGGTAGCTCGCTGAGTCAAACGCTTTAGCGTCACGCGTATATAAATCGGCATCGGATAATACTAATTTCAAAACACCGATTTCTTTTTCCAGTGCGGCAATTCTATCAGGTAATTTTTCCAGCTCATGTTGCAATTTGAAAGTCATCTTGCTGTTGGCTTTTGGTGCGATTGAAGGGGCAGGAGCGGTTTCTTTCACCAGTTTTTTGACGATTGGTTTTTTGGCGGCGATGTAATCTGAATAACCACCTAAGTGGCTTTCCACCAGCGCATCACCTTCAAAGGCGAGCACTTCGGTCACCGCATTATCGAGAAAATCACGATCATGGCTGACGAGAATCAGCGTACCTTTATAATCAGCCAAAATCTCTTGCAACATGTCGAGCGTGTCCATGTCGAGGTCATTGGTCGGCTCATCTAAAAT